>JADGHK010000041.1 GCA_019686145.1 Bryobacteraceae bacterium
CGCTTGAGGCCGAGGTGAAAGACAGACCCCGGAAGAAGCGTCGCGATCGTGTGCGACTGAGCCAGCATCTCCGCCTCCGCCTGTCCAATCTGTTCCAGATGATCGGCGCTGATTGCATGAAGCTGCACCGCCAGAGCCGTCCCGCCCGAGGCTTCGAACTGGTCTGCATGAACTTTCGGTACAAGCTCGTGTTCTCTTGCCGCCCGGAGATAACGGAAGGCTTGCTCGACCGTGAATGCGCCTGGCTCGCAGTAAACGTCGGCGAACCGGGCCAGCTTTCGGCGCTGGATGAGCGGCATCATCTCCGAGCACATCCACGTAATGTAGTCGTCCGGACGCCCTTCGAATTCCGGCGGTATCGCGTGCGCGCCCAGGTATGTCGGGACAACATCGAGCGGATCCTTATCCAATGCCGCCAGCACCCGCAGCGTCTTCAGTTCGCCGCTCTCGTCCAGCCCGTACCCTGTCTTTGCCTCGACCGTAGTTGTGCCCGTGCGAATCATGCGAGCGATCACCTCTCGTGCCTGTTTCTCCAGAACGCGACGCGAGGTCGAGCGGATGGCGCGAACGCTTGAGAGAATGCCCCCGCCTGCTTCGGCGATCTCTTTGTAGCTGCGTCCCGCGATGCTCATCTCGTAATCGGTCAAGCGGGGCGGCCCGCATACCAAATGCGTGTGGCTGTCCACGAATCCGGGCATCACCACTCGCCCATGCGCGTCGATGTGCTCGGCACCACGCGCTTCAGCCAGATTCTCAATTCGCCGCGAGGGGCCGACCTGCGAGATGATCTCCCCGTCAATGAGTATGGCGCCGTCGGATATGATGCCGAGTTCCCGAAGGGCGTTGCCGCGCCGTGGCCCCGTAAACCCGCGCAGCGTCAGCAGCTGGCGGGCCCCGGAAATCAGAATCTTTCGCTTCATGCGTTCGGCGCGACCGGCTGGCGCAGCCCGTGTGAGCTTGCGAAGGAGATCGCCTCCTCATAGCCGGCGTCAACGTGGCGCATCACGCCGATACCCGGGTCGCACTTCATCACCCTTTCAAGACACCGTTCCGCGCTGGCGCTGCCATCAGCGACTGTCACCTGTCCCGCGTGCAGCGAATATCCGATCCCTACGCCTCCGCCGTTATGGACGCTCACCCAGCTTGCGCCTGCGGCCGTGTTCAGCAAGGCGTTCAGAATCGGCCAATCGGCGATAGCGTCGCTGCCGTCCTGCATTCCTTCGGTCTCGCGATAGGGAGACGCTACTGATCCGCAATCCAAGTGGTCGCGCCCAATCACAATGGGCGCCTTCAGTTCTCCGGACGCCACCATGCGGTTCATTTCGAGAGCGAAGCGATCCCGCTCCCCGTAGCCCAACCAGCAGATCCGCGCCGGAAGACCTTGAAACCGCACTCGCCTTTCCGCCATGGCGATCCAGCGGCGCAGGTGGTCGTTTTCCGGGAACAGCTTGCACACTACTTCGTCGGTAGCCTTGATATCAGAAGCCTCTCCTGAAAGGGCAACCCACCGGAACGGTCCCTGTCCCCGGCAAAACATTGGGCGGATGTACTCGCTCACAAAGCCCGGGATCCCGAAGGCGTCTTCGACGCCGTTATCGGCGGCCATGCGGCGGATATTATTGCCATAGTCGAACGTGATGCTCCCCATCTTCTTTAAGTCCAGCATGGCGCGAACATGAACGGCGATGGAATCCATTGCGCGCCGGACATACTCGTCAGGGCTGCTCCGGCGCAGCTCCTCAGCGGTCTCGACGGAGTATCCGGCCGGGATATATCCGTTCAGGGGGTCGTGCGCGCTGGTCTGGTCCGTCAGGACGTCCGGCACAATGCCGCGGCGCACCAGCTCCGGCAGTACTTCGGCGCAATTGCCCACCAGTCCTACGGAGAGGGCCCGCTTCTCATAGATGGCGTTCCGGAGCAGGCGCACGGCCTCATCCAGGCTCTTCACCATCAGGTCGCAGTATTCCGTGCGTACACGTCTCTGGATTCGTTCCGGGTTGACATCGATTCCTAAGAACGCCGCTCCGTTGAGCGTCGCCGCCAGAGGCTGCGCGCCACCCATACCGCCCATTCCGCCGGATACTACGAGCCGGCCTTGCAGGGTTCCGCCAAAGTGCTTGCGCGCCACCGCGCCGAACGTTTCGTAGGTGCCTTGCAGGATGCCCTGAGTGCCGATGTAGATCCAGCTTCCGGCGGTCATCTGACCGTACATGATGAGACCCAGCCGTTCCAGCTCGTGGAACCGCTCCCAATTCGACCAGTGGCCGACCAGATTGGAGTTGGCCAGCAGGACACGGGGGGCGTCCTCGTGGGTACGGAACACGCCGACCGGTTTTCCAGACTGCACCAGCAGCGTCTCATCGTTGCCCAGCGTTTCGAGCTCACGAACGATTGCGTGAAAGCAGGCCCAGTTTCGGGCGGCTTTTCCCGTGCCTCCATAAACGATCAGGTCTTCGGGACGCTCTGCGACGTCGGGGTCGAGGTTGTTCATCAGCATCCGCAGGGCTGCTTCCTGCCTCCAGCCTCGGCAGCGAAGCTGCTGCCCACGTGGAGCGTGAATGACCGGTGTCATCGCATTCACTGTAGCACCCGTCGGGAACTATAGCTGCCTGATCTTTCAGCGCCAGTGTGCGTGTCTGGAAGTCGTTGCAAGGGGGGAGCAAATTGGGTACGTTGGAGAGTGGAGGAATGGGTGAGTGGTTGAAACCGGCGGTCTTGAAAACCGCAGTACCCGAAAGGGTACCGGGGGTTCGAATCCCTCTTCCTCCGCCACCTCTAAGTCACACCTCACGGTTAAGGTCCTTCCGCCCGGCTTCTCCCGGATGCTGCCGGGGAAGCATTTCGAGCAGCTTACAGCGCAAGCCTGATCCGTCCCGGCAGCGATGGAGGCAGTTGCAGGGCCTGCGATATGCGATGCCATCACATAGGCAGGCCCGGGCAGGATGACAGGGACTAGGGCTTACCGAAGTAGGAGTCGTCAAGGACGACAGGCGCCGATTTCTGGATGTCGTCGACGGCCTTCCGCGTCATTTCCGGCTTCAGCCGCTTTTCCAGTTCCGGTTTGACCTCCTCAAAGGACTTCGTCTTGTGCTCGTCCACAAGGATCAGGTGATAGCCGAAGTTCGTCTTTACCGGATCGCTGACCTTCCCAACTTCGAGCGCGAACGCTGCCCGCTCAAACTCGGGCACCATCTGGCCCCGCGAAAACGTCCCCAGAACTCCGCCGTTCGCGCCTGACGCCGTATCGTCGGATTCCGCCTTCGCCAGCGCTGAGAAATCGGCTCCGGCCTGGATTTTCTGCTGAATCTCTTTCGCTTTGGCCTGTGCTTCTGCTTCCGTGAGGTCCTTCTTCTCTTTGTCCCTCAACGGCACGGGCGAGCCCTGCATCCTCACAAGGATGTGGCGGGCAGTTACAGTTTCGAACTCGGATTTCTTCTCTTCGTATGCCTTTCGAAGATCGGTCTCGCTTGGAGTGCTGTTTGCCAGTAGCTCCTGCACGAGCAGGGAGGCGAGCACGTTCTGGCGCTGAAACGCGAGCTGCTGCTGAACTTTCTCCGTCTGGTGGAGCTTGCGTTTCTCTGCTTCCTGGGCGAGCGCCTTGATTTCGGCGATCTGCTCGGCGATCCTCCGCTTGTTCGGTCCCTTGGCTTCCGCTTGCGCCCGTTCCGGCAGTGATGCGATGAAGCGCTCATATTCGGCTTTCGTAATCTTCTCGTTGCCTACTGTGAGGACGACAGCCGTATCGGGAACCTCTGAACCAGGTGCAGCGGACTCCTCCGCGGCCCCTGCGGCCGGTGATTGCGCCGGTGAGGCCGGCTTTCCTGCGGCAGGCTTCGATGCTGCGGGTTTCGACGGGTTAGCCTTGGGCGCAGGCGTCTGGCCCATGAGTGCCGCAAGCGGCAGCAGACAGAACAAAAATGTTTTCTTCATTGAATTGGATTCCTTGGGTGAATTCAGGCGGGCGATAGAGCCATGCGAGGCCTGCGGACGAAATTTCCACCTTCACCATTGTACCCCGCGGAAGGGGACCGGCCCGCCAAACCGAATGTTGACTGCATTCTCCGGCCGGGCTGGTGCGTATTCAAGTACAGATGACCGAAGTGGCGCGGACTGAGCCAGCCGAAGCGAACCTCACACGGGCGATCCAGGGGGATATGTCCGCGTTTGCGGAAATTCTCCGGGAGCACCAGGCGATGGTTTTCAGTTTAGCCTTTCATTGCCTGGGGGACCGTGCGCTGGCCGAGGAGGTGGCGCAGGACGTCTTCCTACAACTGCATCGCAATCTCGCCGAGATCGAGTCGGCGGCGCACCTGAAGTTCTGGCTGCGCCGCGTGACGGCAAATCGGGCGATCGATATCACACGGCGCCGGCGCTGGTGGCCCAAGTTCGGGCTGGACGATGTGGCTGAGCCCGTTCTCGCGCCCCGCGAAGCCGACCATCTCCTCAGCCGGAAGCTTCGCCGGCTCATTGCGGCTCTGCCGGAAAGGCAGCGGGTCATCGTGGTCTTGCGCTACCAGGAGGACATGGATCCGTCCGAGATTGCCGCCGTGCTGGATATGCCGGTGGCGACGGTGAAGAGCTACTTATACCGAGCGCTCTCTGTGCTGAGAAAAGAGCTCGGAGGGAAGACGGAATGAAGGAATCTTTCGAAAACGAATTGCGTCTGGCGCTACAGCGCCACGAGCCGCCGGAAGGGTTTGCTGAGCGTGTCCTGGACAGGATTTCCAGGCCGAAGCGCGCTTCTCACACCTTTCCCGGACGTTGGATGGTTGCCGCCGTAGCTGCTGCTCTATGCATCCTCATTGCGGCAGGAGCCTACAAAGCGCATCGCGAGCGGGTGCGCGGTGAGGCCGCCAGGGACCAATTGATGCTGGCTATGCAGATCACCGGCGCCAAGGTGCGCGTGGTTCAAGAGAAGGTGAGGCACTCGAATGAATAAACGGCGTACTTGCACTTTGATGCTTCTCTGCGCTTTCTGTTTACCGGCGCAGCGGCTCGACCTGAGTCATCTCGACCGCCTGGACGAGAAAGCGAAGGAGCGCGTCAACGTCAACTTGAATCGTGATTTGCTACAGGCGGCGGGCAAGCTTCTTTCTCCGTCCGATCCGGACCAAGCCCGCGTGAAAACACTGGTCGGGAAGCTGGAATCAGTTCACGTCCGGGCTTTTGAGTTTGATCAGGCCGGCGCCTATACCCAAAACGATGTCGAGGCGATCCGGCGCGAGCTGCGTGCGCCGGGCTGGCATCGCATTGTCGATGTCCGCAGCAAGGATGAGGGCGAAAACGTCGACATCTACCTGCACATGGCGGGCGAAAAGGTCGATGGCGTAGCGGTCCTTGCGGCAGAGCCTCGGGAACTCACAGTTGTCAACATTGTGGGGCCGATCAACCTCGAGGACCTCGGCGCTCTCGGCGGGCAATTTGGGATACCGAAGCTCCCACCGGGTCAGAAGGCAGAACCGAAGAGCGACCGGAAGAGCAACTAGGAGTGAGGAAGCGTTCCCTTCCGCTCCTCCTGGCTTCAGCTACCACTCCGAGTAGCGAGTTCCGTCCAGAGCGACTTGATCCGACCCGCTCCGGACATCGTAGATGCCCGGCTCCGTCTGATCTACGCTCGACAGCGCATCTTCCATGATGATTTGCCAGGTTTCGGAGCTTCCGGTCATCGGATCGACTGGAACCTGGCGAAGGTAGCCCTCCGTTACCAGGTCCTGGAGCGTCTGCGGAGCCTTCTGCTTGTCGACGGTGTACTGATCGATCACTGAGCGCAAGGTAAAAAGATTGCTCTTCAGGACGCTCTCTTTGGCTCGAATCACCGATCGCTGGTAGAGAGGCACCGCCATTGAGATGAGGATCGTCACGATCGCCATGACGATCATCAGCTCAATGAGCGTGAAGCCCAGCCTAAGCGTGAAGCCCAGCCTACCATTCCGAATATGGAGTCCCATCAGCCGCCCTTTCCGTAGTCTTCGTGTATACGTCGAAGACGTGATCTCCGCTGAAGGTCATCGACTTGGGGTCGTCCTTCATGCTTCGCTTGCCCCAGTCGGTCGAGTTTGTGAAGGGGTCCTTTGGGATACGCCGGAGGAAACGGATTTTCTTGTCGTCCGCCGTCGGCAGCTTTACGCCCTCAACGAGGATTTCGAGGCTTTCGGGGTATCCTTCCGTCCCGAGCTTGATCGGCCCGAGAGTACCCTTATCCGCTTCGTCCTTGTACCTGTCGATCGCCGTGCGGATTTCGCGCAGCGCCCAGCGAAGTTCGCGCTCCTTGTCGCGGCGTACTTTGTACCTCGCCAGAGGAACTGCCATTGCGGTCAGCATGGCCATGATGGTGAAGGCAACGATCAGTTCCACGAGTGTCAGACCTTTTTGCCGGGATCGTCTCACATTCACCTCTCACTTGATCGTAACCGTCATAGATGGCGCAGCTGCAGTGATCGGCTGCAGTTGTGCATTCCGAAGAGTCAGTTCCGTTACTGTAATCTGTGTCGTGCCGGCAGCCTGTGGCTGAAGCGTGAAGGTGACCAGGGTGCCCGACCCGCTGATTCCTCCTGAGCCGGGGTACCGGTTCAATCCGATGGTTGCCTCGCCGGTGTCGTTCAATGTGCTCTCTGAAAACGTCACGCGCTGTCCGTCGCCCGAAAGGAACGGTCCTACCCGCATGTCCGTGATCTTTAGCATCTTGGGATCAAACCTTAGACGCGTCTGCGCACTGAAGATATCAGTGACGTTTTCAATCTGAAGGGACACCTGCAGCGGCGTGCCCAGGCGGACCTCGGCGGCGGGTGGATTAAAGCGGACGCTCGTGCCTCCTGCCGGCTTTGGCTGCGCGGATGGCGCTGCGGCCGGCGGGACTGGTTTCGCTGGCGGAGCCGGCTTCGGTTCGGTTGCAGGTTTCTTCTCGGGCTGCTGCTCCCTGGGGCCGTATGTCAATTTCAATTGCTGCTCGCTGCCCGCCGCGACACCGCGGGTGTTGAGAGAAGTAATCTCCGGAGAACGGACGATGTGCGGGACAAGAGCAATCAACAGTTCTCCCTGATTGCGCTCGACGCCCTCGCTGCTGAACAGCCGCCGGAGCACAGGGATGTTTCCGAGTCCCGGGACACCGGCTATCGTCTTTGTATCCTGGTTCTGCGTTAAGCCGCCAAGCAGGGAAGCTTCGCCGTCCTTGAGCCGGACGTCGAGTGTCAGCTTGCGCTGTCCGATCACAGGCTGCGACAGGCCTCCAACGTCAATCGTGTCCCGCACGGACGAAATCTCGAGCTCAACATGCAGGGTTAACTCATTGTCGCCGTGAACCCTGGGGGTGAGGTCTACGTTGACGCCAACCTCGGCGAACTGAAACTGGGTGCTGACGAGCGGGCTGACGGTGCCCACTGCGGCCGGCTGAAAGCTGCCGGTGGCGTAGGGGTACCGGTCGCCGATACGAAGCTGGGCCTTCTCGCCGTCCACCGCGCGCACCTGCGGGCTTTGGAGAATTCGCGTCTGCCGGTCCGACATCAGCGCCTGCAGGAAGGCGCCTGGCAGAGTCGTCACCCAGTCGTTCCCATTTAAGTTGACGATGTTGCCCAAGCGTACGGCATTGGTCAGTCCGCCGCCACCGTCGTCATCGCCGCCGCTACCGTCTCCGTTGTTTCCTGTAGTAACGGAATTTCTTGGTGCGAAGACGATTGGTATCGAAACGCCCGCCGTGGCGCCGTTGGCAAGCGTCGCGGCCAGGTCACGAGTCCGGCTCCGGTTAGCTTCCATGACGACGACATCGACCACGACTTCGGACCGCGGCTTATCAATATCGTTGATCAGCTTTTCAGCGAGCAGCACCTGATCCGCGGTACCGCGAACCAAAATTGCGTTGAGGGAATTGATCGGGAAGATGCGGCGAATATCCGTCAGCGTACGCACTGCCGTCAGGATTTCCTGCATGTCCTGCGGCTTGACTACGTTGTTCAGGTAAAAGACTTTCACCACGTAGTCCTCGTAATCGCGGCGCTTCGTTGGGTTGTCCTGGGTAACAAAGATGGTGTTTGACGAAAGCGGTTTCCAGAACGACTTGGTGAGAACGGCGAGGTGGTCCAGGGCTTCTTCGAGGGTGACGTTGACCAGATCAATGCTGAAGTTGCGGCTGGGAGCCTGATATTCGGGATCGAACATGACGTTGATCCCGGCGAGCTTGCCGACCGTCTCGAAAAGGATGCGTACAGGCTGATTGTTCATCTTCAGCGCTGTGATCTGGGGGGAGAGCGGCTTGAGCTGGGGCAGCGGCATCACGTTCGACAGCCGCCGTTCCATCTCCTTGCGGGCCTGCTCGGCGGGGGTCAGGGGCTTGGAATCCGAAGAGTCCTCCGACTTCTGTTCCAGCATCTGCCGCGTCCGGCGGATTTCCTGCTCGGCGATGGCGGAGGAAGGATCGATGGCGTACGCCTTCATGAACTCTGCCAGAGCGTCCTGAATCCGGCCCGCTTCCCGCAGCTTCCGTCCCCGGTTGACGTGCATCTGACCCGCCTGGAAGCGGACGCGCCGGACGGCGATTTGATAAGCGGCGTCGCTCGGATCAGTCAAAAGCGCCTGCTCGTACAGTTCGAGCGCCTTGTCCCACTCCTCGCGGGCCTCGGCTTGCTGCCCCTCCTTGAGAAGCTTGTCCCCCTTCCGGGTCTTCGCCGGAAGGTCGCCGGCCAAAATCAACAGGAGTGTCGCAAGCGCTGCGAACGCTCGTAAACAATTGCATGCACGCATCTTATCTGTTCTATGTGTGGTAAAATACCGGTGACGGTCAAGCTCGCACTCAGGCTGAAATTCAGGCTACAAGTAGTTGACGAGTTTCGCCTTGGGTGCGTTGAGGGCAAAGTTGAAGCCGAAGGATTCAGGAATCAAGATTGTGAGCGATAACCGCTCCGCCGCCCACAATTACCACCTCGGAGAACGGTTTGAGGCCGGTATTGTTCTGACGGGAACGGAGGTGAAGGCCGCCCGGGCGGGAAAGGTGCAGCTAAAGGATAGCTACGCGGAGATTATCGGCAACGAGGCGTGGCTTATGAACGCTCACATCAGCCCGTACTCGCACGGCAACATAGCGAATCACGAGCCTGTACACCGCCGGAAACTGCTCCTTCACCGCCGCGAGATCGACAAACTGCTCGGACAGACCCGGGAAAAAGGCTTTACCCTGATCCCAACCAAAATGTACTTGAAGAACGGCCTCCTCAAATGCGAGCTGGCGCTGGCGAAAGGTAAGAAAATACACGACAAGCGTGAGGCTGAGCGGGCCCGCCAGATGGAATCCGAAGCGCGCGCCGCGATGAGTTCGCGCAACGCGCGAAACCGCGTCGATTAGTTCGAAAATGCAAACACGACTGCTCACTCGCAACATTGACGAAGTCGAGGCAGAGAGCCTTGTGGTTCTCTGTTTCGAAAAAGCTGATGCTCAAGCTCCTTTGATGCCGGAACTCGTTCGAACCGCTAACGAGCGTACGAACGGCTGGATCGCGGAAATCTATCAGACGGGAGAGTTTGCCGGAAAGCCCTTTGAGATGGCTCTCCTGCACCGTCCCGCCGGGTTGCGCGCAAAACGTCTGCTGGCGATCGGCTGCGGCAGCCAGGAAAAGTTTACAGCCGCTGACTTGCGAAAGGTTACCGGCGCCGCTCTCCGTTCGCTCAAGGCCAAGGCTTCCCGCGACATCTGCAT
Source organism: Bryobacteraceae bacterium (assembly GCA_019686145.1). GTDB lineage: Bacteria > Acidobacteriota > Terriglobia > Bryobacterales > Bryobacteraceae > JADGHK01. The sequence continues at coordinate 9,683 of JADGHK010000041.1, forward strand.
CGCCCTCGATTCCGCCTTTGCCAGTCCCGAATTTGTTTCAGCGGCGGTGGAAGGCGCGATTTTGGGAGACTTCGAACCCGACCAGCGCAAGACCGATCCCAAGAAGACGGAAAAGGCCGTGGATACCCTGTCACTGGCGATTCCGAACGCGAACGGGTCCGTCACGGAGTCTGCCTTCCATCGCGGCGTTCTCCTCGCGGAATCTCAGAACTTTGCGCGGGCGCTTGTGAATGAGCCGGCGAACGTGCTGACACCGTCGCAGTTGGCCGAGCATGCCCGGGCGATGGCAGCGGAACAGGGGCTCGAATGTGAGATTCTGGACCGCGCCCGGATGGCCGAGCTCGGCATGGGGGCCTTGCTGGCAGTGGCGCAGGGAAGCACACAGCCTCCTGCCTTGATCATCCTGCGTTACAAGCCCTCGCGGGACACATCCGGTGTCCATCTCGGGCTGGTCGGTAAAGGCGTTACCTTCGATTCCGGCGGCGTCTCCATCAAGCCCTCCGAGGGCATGGAGAAGATGAAGTACGACATGGCCGGGGCGGCGGCGGTCCTTGGCGCCATGCGCGCAATCGCCCAGCTCAAGCCATCGATCCAGGTCACGGCGCTCGTTCCCACTGTCGAGAATATGGTGAGCGGGAGCGCCCAGCGTCCGGGCGACATCATTACCTCGCTTTCGGGCAAGACTATTGAGGTCCTGAACACGGACGCCGAGGGAAGGCTGATCCTTGCGGACGCCATCACCTATGCGTCGAGACTCGGATGCACGCACCTTGTGGACGCGGCAACGCTTACCGGTGCGATCGTGGTAGCCCTGGGCCATATCCACGTCGGCGCATTTACCAACGACGAAGCGTTCCTGGAGCGCGTGCTCGGGGCTGCGCGAATGGAAGGCGAAAAGATGTGGCCCATGCCGCTCGACGACGACTATAAGGACTACCTGAAAAGCGCGTTTGCGGATATTCCGAACGTCGGCGGGCGCTGGGGCGGCGCGATCACTGCCGCCATGTTCCTGAAAGAATTCGTCGAGGATAAGCCGTGGGTTCACCTGGACATCGCGGGCACCGCATGGCTTGATGACGCCAAGCCGTTTATGTCCAAGGGGCCGAGCGGCGTCGGCGTTCGCACGCTCGCTCAGCTCGCTGCGAGCTGGTAGCTTCTTGCATTCGACCGGGCGCCCGGCCTTAGGCGGCTGCGGCGCCCTTCTTCATTTTTGCAAGCTCCGGCCGCACAAGTACCACGTAAGAGATGATGCCGGCGACCAGGATGAACCAGATTGCCTGCATCGGTGCGGTGTAGCCGCCCGTATGCTCCTTCAACCATCCGGTGATCAGCGGGGCCGCGACACCTGCCAGATTGGACGCGCAGTTCTGGATTCCGGCAATGCGCCCAATCGCAGCGCCGGGCATCAGGGTTTGGGTCAGCGCCCAATAGTTTGCCGTCGTCAGGCCGAGCCCTGAAAGCGAGATGACGGCAAAAAACAGGGCAATGCTGCTCGAATCGCTCATCGCACCGAATACTTCTGTGGAAGCCACCAAAAAACCCGCAATCGTAAAGCGCTTTCGAATCCTGATGGGGTCGGCGCCCCTGGCGATCATCCGGTCTGCCCACCATCCGCCGAAAGCCGCCACAGTCGCCATGCCGCCAAAGCTCAATGCGGAGTACCAGCTCATGGACGAAAGGGACAAGCCGTGATGCTCGACCAGGTACGAGGGCAGCCATGTCATGCAGTAGTAGTTGAAGTAGTTGTAGCAG
>JADGHK010000042.1 GCA_019686145.1 Bryobacteraceae bacterium
AATTGCGCTCGCTCCTTCAGCAGGCGCATCTGCTGGATCGATAGCTGGCGGAGCGGACCGTCGGGCGGAAACGTCACAAAGTCCGGATGGGAGGCAAACAGCAGCGGATCCTCCGCGCGCTTATCTGCCGGCAATTTCTCGCGCTCAACCAAAAGCGCGAGGTTTGAGGGCAGGCTGAGGTCGTCCTGCTCGATGAGGTCGCTTCTGTCAAGCAGCGCCGCCGCGAAGCGCCTGGCGAGCGTAGCCTTCCCGACGCCCTCCGGCCCCGCGAGCAGAATCGTCTGCGGTATCCGCTCCTGACGCACCATCTGCGCCAGAATCTGTTGCGCCGCGATATTTCCGTAGAAGTTATCGAACATGCTCCAGAAGCGGCGAAAAGGCAGCCCAGACCTGCGCCGCTACCTCCTCGACCGAAGTCCTTCCGTCGATCCGGCGGAAGCGCTCCGCATCTCTGGCTGCCAGCCGTTCGTACGCGGCGGCCACGCGCCGGTGGAACTCGATCGTCTGCTCGTCCATCCGGGTTTGCCCCGCCTCTTCTCCCACCGTCTGTTCATTCCTGGCCCTTGCCCGCGCGAGGCTCGTTTCAACATCGATATCGATTAAGAACGTGACGTCGGGTTTCAGACCCCGGCAGGCAATCCGGTCAAGCTGCAGCACGACTTCCTCGCCGAGTCCCCTTCCGGCGGCCTGATAGGCGAGAGTGGAGTCTGTGAAGCGATCCACTAGCACAATCTTGCCTGCGTCCAGCGACGGAAGGATCAGCTCTTCGACGTTCTGAGCGCGAGCCGCAAAGTAGAGTAGAAGTTCAGCGGTCGGGGCGAGCTCCTGGTTGTTTGCGTCGAGCAGAATCTTCCGAATCTGTTTCCCGATGGCTGTCCCACCCGGCTCGCAGCTTACGACAACCTCGTGACCCAACTCGCCTAGGCGCTGAGCCAGCAAGCGCAATTGGGTCGTCTTGCCCGAGCCGTCGATTCCTTCGAATGTGACGAACAAACCGGGCCTAGTCGTAGACATAGTGCAGGACCTTCTTCAGATCCTCCCACGCTTCGCGCTTGGCGCTCTGGTTGTAGGGCCGGAGAAGGTAGGACGGGTGGTAAGTCACCATCACCGGAATGTCCCGCCACTTGTGCCACTTGCCGCGGAGCCTGGTAACACCTTCTTTGGTTCCGAGGAGGGCTTTCGCAGCCGTGGAGCCGAGCGCACAGATGGCCTTGGGCTTGATGACCATCAACTGCCGGAACAGAAACTGGCCGCAAATTTCCATCTCGTCAGGCAGGGGCGTCCGGTTGTCCGGCGGGCGGCATTTCACGACATTGCAGATGTAGGTGTGGGGCCGCCGCACCGGCATGCCTTCTTTGGCGGACGTGTTGTCGATCATCTGAGTCAGCAGCTGACCGGCACGGCCAACGAACGGCAATCCCTGCGCGTCTTCATCCGCGCCCGGTCCCTCGCCAACGAAGACCAGTTTCGCCTCGGGATTTCCGGAACCGAAGACGATCTTCGACCGGCCCCGGTGGAGGCGGCATCGAGTGCAGTCTCCAATATCCTCGCGGATCTTTTCGAGCGTGTCATTCTCGGGCTCCAGCGCGGGCAGAATCGGAAGAGTCAGGGGCGATTCCGGGGGCTGGATTCGAAGCGGTTCGGGCTTGGACACCTTGGGCAAGGGCTTTTCCTCAACTTGGGAGGCGGCAGGAGATTCCGAAGGCTGCTGTTCTGCATCAGCCTGGATCGGTCCGCCGGGTGTAGCAACAGATCTTCGATAGAGGGTCTTGATCCCCAGATCACGGTAAAACGTGAGGTACTGACGAAGTTGATCCGGGGTCATCGCGTGGCGTGGAGGGCAAGCCGCAGCTTGAGGGCTTCATCCAGGATGCGGTCAGCGATGCGGCGTTTGGAAGCTTTAGGAACGGAGATAGCCTCACCTGTCCTCAGCGCGAGGATCACCTCGTTCTCGTCGGACTCAAATCCCGTGCCCTCCTTCCCAACCATGTTGGCCACCACCATATCGCAGTTCTTGGAAACGAGCTTGCGCCGCGCCTCTTCCAGCAGATTCTCCGTCTCCGCGGCGAAGCCGACGAGCAGCCTGTCTCCCTTGCGCTGTCCCACCTCCGCCAGAATATCGGGCGTCGGTTCCAAATCCAGCGTCAGCCGGGCTGCTGTCTTCTTGCGCTTCTGCTGCGGTACATCCGCCAGGTGGTAATCCGCGACGGCTGCGGCCTTAACGATCACCGTAGCCTCGGGAAGCTTTTCCACTACTGCGGCGCGCATCTCGTTTGCGGTCCGCACCTTGATGATCTCGACGCCATTGGGCGCGGTCAGGTGAACCGGGCCGGATACGAGGATGACCCGGGCGCCGCGAGCTGCGGCAGCTTCCGCCAGGGCATAGCCCATCTTCCCGCTCGATCGATTCGAAATGAATCGAACCGGGTCCAAGGGTTCCTGAGTGGGGCCGGCTGTGATCAGCAGGGTTTCTCCCCTCAGATCGTCGCGTCTGGCCGCCGCCTGCGCCACGATCTCGGCAATGTGCAACGGATCGGCCAGACGGCCCGGCCCTACTGTGCCGCAAGCCAGCAGTCCCTCGTCCGGCTCCACGATCACGTGGCCCCGCTCCGAAAGCACCCGGATGTTGTTCCGTGTGGCGGGGTGATTCCACATGTTTGTGTTCATGGCGGGAGCCAGAATGACGGGGCCGTCAAACGCCAGGTAGAGGGTCGAGAGAAAATCGTTTGCCAGTCCGTGGGCGAACTTTGCCAGGAGATCCGCCGTGGCGGGAGCAACCACCAGAAGACGATTCTCCTGAGCCACCCGGATATGCTCCACGGCGCTCGACAGAGTCTCCTCCGCCGAGCGGCCGGCAAAAAGGTCGGTGATCACCTTCTGATTGGTGAGCGCCGCAAAAGTCAAAGGCTTAATGAACTCCTGGGCCGCCGCAGTCATCACGACCTGGACTTTGAAGCCGCGTTCCTGCAGGGCGCGGGCCAGCTCGGCAGCCTTGTAGGCTGCGATGCCGCCGCCGACTCCCAGGACTACGTTCATCTCTTAGAAGTTCTCGTCAGCCGACCGGTTTTCCGCCCCTTGGCCCGGGTCGCTGTACTTCACAAGACCGCGCCGGACCTCTTCCATGGCCGTGACAGTCGGCTTTTTCGAGGTGGTGGGCAGGAAGGACCTCGCCCCGTTCTGTAACTGGCGGGCCCGCTTCGCGGCAACGATGATAAAACGATAAGTGCTTGCTTCCTTATCGTCCGGAATCGAATGCATCGCGTTGGTGCGAAGGTTCAGATCAGTCATTGCTTGTGAAACCTCTGGTTACAAACCGCCGCCAGGCTGGAGAAGTACGTTCACACACCGGTGGCCCGATGTGCTATTCACGCGTTTGCACACACCACTGGCGGGGACAGAGAACCACTGATTACATTTTCGCTTACTTCAGCCCGACTGTCGAGCGCGAGACCTAGCGGCGGGTCCGGGAACCCGTGCGGAAGGTGTCCAGAATCGGCTGGATGCGGCTCGCCATACGAAAACGCTTCACCCGCTCAGCGCGAACGATACCGATCAGATTCTGCGCCGTCTCCTCGAGGTCATCGTTGATGAGCACGTAGTCGTAGGATTCGTACTGTTCGATTTCCATTGCCGCCCTGGCCAGGCGGCGCTCGATGACCTCATCTGCGTCTTCCCCTCTCGAACGCAGGCGGGCCTCGAGGATCTCGCGGGATGGCGCCAGAACGAAGATCGAAACAGCGTCGGGGAGCTTCTTCTTGACCTCGGCCGCTCCCATAACTTCAATATCAAGAACGAGATCCAGGCCCTCCGCCTCGGCGCGCTCAAGTGCGCTGCGGTGGGTGCCGTAATAGTTTCCCAGTGCGTGGACGTACTCGAGAAACTCACCCGCCTCGATACGGCGCTCGAACTCCTCGCGCGACACGTAGTGGTAGTTCTCGCCTTCTCGCTCGAGCCCCCTGGGGGCGCGCGTCGTGTAGGAAACTGAAAACGTTAACCCTGGAACGCTTGCCATCAGGCGGCCGACCAGGGTCGACTTCCCGGATCCGGATGGGGCGGAAATAATGAATACGATACTCATTCGAGGTTCAGAGCCTGCTCCCGGATTTTCTCGATGGATGACTTGGCACTCAAAGCCAGATCGGTAATCTTCAGCCCGATCTCGCCGATGCCCCCCGTTTTCGAAAGGATCGTGTTGGTTTCCCGGTTCATCTCCTGAAGCAGGAAATCGAGGCGTTTGCCGACCTCTCCTCCCGCCTCCAAAATCGACTGGATCTGGCCCGAGTGAATCTTGAGACGGGCAATCTCTTCGCCAACGTCGCTTCGATCCGTCAGGATTGCCGCTTCCTGCGCCACCCTCTGGGGATCGATCCCCGCACCCGAAAGCAGCTCGGACAGCCTCTGGTTCAGGCGCTCCTGAAAGGCCGGAAGGGCCCTGTTTCGGAGTTCCTCGATCTGAGCCGCCGCCTGGGCGATCGAAGTATTATGGCGAAGAAGTTCGGCCGCGATCTCCTGACCTTCTCTGGCGCGGAACTCGTTCAGCGCTGCGAGGGCTTCCTCCATCGCTGAGAGCAGATCTGCTTCAAAATCGGCTTCGAACTCCTCCTCGATCGGCTCGCTGAACATGCCCGGGATCCGGAGCGCTGAATTCAGGTCCGGCTTTGAATCCACGCCCAGCTCCGCGGCCGCTTCGCAGAAAGCCCTGTGCCAGGCGGCGAGCAGATCCCGGTTGATCGCAGGAACAGTGACCGCGCGGGTCCGGACAAAGTTGATCCGGATGTCGATGTGCCCTCGCTGGAGATGCCGCTTCACAGCCGCCCGGAGGCTGCTCTCGTAGCGGTCGAGATCAACGCCCAGGTGAAAATGCAGATCCAGGCCCCGGTGGTTGACGCTCTTCAGACTCACGATCAACTCGCCGCGCGGCGTCGTTCGCCGCACCCTGGCGAAGCCCGTCATACTACGAACACCGCTCATGGCCGGATCACCTCGTCAGGCTCCAGGTACTGCAGTTCATGCAATCGTTGATAAATTCCACCGTGATTGACCAGCTCCTCGTGTGTACCGATCTCGCGGATACGCCCTCCCTCCAGCACGACGATCTTGTCAGCGCGCCGGATGGTCGAGAGCCGGTGAGCGATGACAATCACGGTGCGGTTCGTCATCAAATTGGCGAGCGCCTTCTGGACCAGCAGCTCGGATTCCGTGTCCAGGTGGCTGGTGGCCTCGTCGAGGATGAGAATTGGGGCGTTCTTGAGCAAAGCCCGTGCGATCGCGATGCGCTGCCGCTGCCCGCCGCTGAGCTTCGTGCCGCGCTCTCCGATCAAGGTCTTGTAGCCCTGCGGGAGCCGCTCGATGAACTCGTCGGCGAGGGCGTTACGGGCCGCCTGGCGAATCTCTTCATCGGTCGCGTCGCGCCGCCCGTACCGGATATTGTTCTCGACCGTGTCGTTGAATAAGAAGGTGTCCTGGGAAACAATGCCGATTCGTTCGCGCAGGGAACCGATCTTTACGTTCCGCAGATCGTGCCCGTCGATTCGGACCGCTCCCTTGCACACGTCGTAAAAGCGCGGCACAAGGTTAACCAGCGTTGTCTTGCCTGCACCGCTCGGTCCTACCAGGGCCACCACTTCCCCCGCCTTTACCGTCAGATTGATATCCTCCAGCGTATACCCTTCGGCGGTGGGGTAACGGAAGCTTGCGTTCTCGAATACGATCGAGTCCTTGAAACCCTTGAGCTCGATCGCTCCCGGCGCATCCGAAATCAGCTCGCGGCGGTCGAGATAGTCGAAGACGCGTTGAGAGGCCCCGAGAGCCTGCTGGAAAATGTTGTGAATTCCGGTGAGCCGCTTGACGGGCTCATACAGCATCAGGAGCGCGATGACAAAGCTCGTAAACTCGCCGCTTGTCATCGCCTGGGCCTTGATCTGCGTGCGGGCGTAGGTGAGCAGGCCGACAATCGTCAGCGCGCCAAAGAACTCGATGAGCGGCGAGGCGAGAGCCTGATGCGCGACGTACCGTAGATTGCTCTTTCGCAGCTTCAGCCCCGCCTGGCGGAAGCGCTCCGCTTCGTGATCCTCAGCGCCGAAGCACTTGACTACGTGGTGCCCGCTCAACGTCTCTTGCAGAATCTGGGTTACGTCGGCGGCATGATCCTGGGCATGGCGGGTAGTGCGGCGAAGCCGGCGGCCGATGCGCACCGTGGGCACCAGCACGAAAGGCAGCAGCGTAAAGCTGACCAGGGCCAACCTCCAGTCCTGGTGGAACACCACCCACATCAGGCCGAGGGCCGAGAAGAACTGGCGCAGGAAGTCCGCGAGGATATGGGACGTCGCCACCTGGATCTTTTCCAGGTCGTTCATAATCGAGGAGAGGAGCCGGCCAGTGGCGTTGGCCTCGAAGAACGCCGCATCCTGCTGCAGAACCTTCGTGAATGCCGTTTGCCGAAGATCGGTTACGGCGGAAAATCCGACGTAATTCACCAGATAGTTGCCGGCGTAGTCGGCGAGCCCCTTGATCAGAAACACCGCAAGAATGCTCACAGCCACCATCGTCCAGACGTTCATTTGGGGAACGAGATGATGGAGGTAGAGGGGCTGATTGATCACAGGGATTGTCGTCAGGAGGACGGGGGCTTCCGGACTTTGGGGATTCAGGACGCGATCGAAGATCGGCTTCACCAGCAGGGCCGTCAACGCATGGGCGGCGCCGGCGATTGCCATCAGAACGACTGAGGCGAGCAGCGGCAGCGTATAGGGCCGGACGAACGCAAGAAGCCGGAAGAGGTCTTTCATGCCCGCACCCTGAGACGGTCGACGGCTGCCAGTACTTCCCTTACTGTCACATTCTGCAGCCCCTCGCGCCCGGTAATGACTTCCGAGGGCGTTCGCCAAGGACCCCATACGTCCGGATCAGAGATCCCGAACAGGACCACGCAGGGAACACCGAACGCAGCGGCCATGTGAGCCGGGCCGCTGTCATTGCCAACAAACAAGGATGCGCCGGATAGCAGCGACTTCACCTCCTGGAGCGGAGCGCCCGAAAGGCATCGGAACTCCGCAAACCGGGAAAGATCTTCATGGGGTCCGGCGATAAAGACCGGATCGAAATCGCGTGAAAGATGACGGGCAACCTCCAGAAACCGCTCCGCAGGCCACATCTTGTCACTGCGGGCAGCCATGGGATGCAGAACCGCGTACGGCCGGTTTGCCCTTGCCTGACGAGCAAAGAGCCGCGCCCTGGGGATCTCGCGGCGAGGCGCGCCGAGGAAGAACATTGCGGAGGCAAGATGTTCGGCGGTGTGCACTTTGCGGTCGACGCCGAGGATCTCTTGCGCGCGCGGGATGCGCAGATTGTACGCCCGTGAATAACGGAAATGGCCGAAGGCGGCCCGCCATCGCGCGCCCGAAGCCGCGGCCAGCAGCAAACTGCGCGTCCCGCCGTGAAAGTTGATGCAAAGATCCGCTCGTGCCGCCCGCAGGGACGGTTCGCGGATCTCATCCACATCAGGATTCCCTTCGAAAACCGCGGAAAAGCGGGGCTCGACAACGACAGCGACGCGTACATCGGGACGGGCGGACTTCAGGATTTGAAGAGAAGGTGTTGTCAGGACGCAATCACCGAGCGAGCGCAACCGAATTACGCTGACGTTGGCGCCGAGCGGCAAGGAATCCAAAACCTTCGTCATTCGGCTGGCTACTCTTCGATTCGCGCCTCATCGATCAGCATTACGGGGATGTCATCGCGGATCGGATAGACACGCTTGCACTGCACGCACTTCAGTCCGGTTTCGCCCGGCAGTAGTTCAACGGTAGCCTTGCAAAGTGGACAGACCAGGATCTCCAGAAGATCTTTACTGATCGCCATCGGCGACCTCCAGGTGAGTCATTGTAACAATCGCGGTCAGAAGTTCGAGCATTGCTGTTCTTCCCATCATATTGTTTTCCGCCGGCTCGTTGGAGGCGCCGGGGAGACTCGACTTCCCGCTATCCCGGAAAACGGCAGCGCTGGCGATGGGCGCCGGCCTTCGGAACTGCCCGGAGTCCTGGCTCTACAGGCCGTAGACCTCAACCGCCGTTCCGCCCATGATCCGAACCCTTTCAAGCTCGGAAAGCGGAGCGATCACCTTCGATACGACATCCACCCAGCGCTTGTAGCCGGAAGCCAGCAGGCAAACCGGCCAATCGGACCCGAACATCAGCCGCCTGGGTTCGAAAGCCTCGAGCACGGTATCGAAGTACGGTTTCAAATCGGCTTCGGTCCATCCCTTCCAATCCGCCTCGGTCACCATTCCCGAGACTTTGCAGAAGACATTAGGCCGTTTGGCGAGCTCCTTGATATGTTGCCGCCACGGCGACAGGATCCGGTCTTTGATGCGGGGCTTGGCGATGTGATCGAGCACAAAGACCTGACCAGGATGGCGGTCGACGAACCGGATCGTCTGGGGCAGATGGCGCTCATAGATCAGGATGTCGTAGACGAGGCCGAACTTGTGCACGGCTTCGATCCCGTGATTGAAATCCTCGCGGAGGATGTACTGATCGTCCGCCTCATCCTGAAGGACATGCCGGAGCCCCTTGAGCTTGCGATTCACCGCCAGCTGTTCGAGGATGCCGCCGATGTTGCGGTCGGTGAGCGGAGCCCAGCCGACGACTCCCAGGATGAAGGGGTTGCGCTCCGCCATCTCGAGAAGGAACTTTGTCTCGGCTAGCGTCTGACGCGCCTGGACGGAGACGACCGCGTCAATGCCTGCTCCATCCATCTCCCGCTTCAGGTCTTGTGGGAGGAAATCCCTTCGAAGCGGCCCCATCGAGTCGGTGATCCAGCCGTACTCCTGTGCGCTGTACTTCCAGAAATGGTGATGGGAATCAACCCTGGGCATTCGCGTTGGCATAGTCGTAATTCTCAGGCCGGCCCGTGCGCCAGATACGTCCGGCCACCGGCGCAACGATCAGCCGAATCTCCTCCAATAATTCTGGGTCAATTGTATATGACAGCGCCTGGAGATTCTGCTCTACCTCCGAACGGCGCGCCATTCCGACCAGAGTTGTCGAAACGTAGGGATGGTTGAGGCAATAGCGGAGCGCCACCTTCGTCACGTCGACCCCCCTGCGCTTGCATGCCTCCGCAACCTTCCTGCCCGCTTCCTTCACCGCATCCGGAGCCGGATGCCACGAAGGCGCTCCCTCTGCTGTCAGAATCCGCATGTGTAAGGGCGAGGCGTTGATCAGTCCGATGCCGTTCTCTTTTGCGAAGGGCGTCAGCATCTCGTCCAGGTGCTCTGCCATGAGGTTGTAGCGGCAATAGGAGAGAATTGTGTCCACCTTCGCCTGCGAGGCGACGGAGCGCAGCATGCGCAGCTGCAGCCCGCTGAGGCCGATGAAGCGGGCCTTGCCCTGTCTCTGGATTTCGCGCATTGCGGGAATCGTCTCTTCCACGATCTGCCGCGCGTCGCCAAACTCGATATCGTGCGCCTGCAGGAGGTCGACATAATCCGTGCGCAGGCGCTTCAGCGATTCGTCAATGCTGCTCCGAACACGATCGGCGGAGAAATCGAAGCGGTCGACGTCATAGCGGCCGCACTTCGTGGCCAGCACTACCTGGTGGCGTCTGCCCTGCAACGCCGCTCCGAGCCTCTCTTCCGCAAGCGTGCGGCCATAGTACGGCGCAACGTCGAAGAAGTTGATGCCTTGATCGATTGCGTAGTGGACCGCTCTCACAGCCTCGCCCGGCTCAACCGGTCCAAACTCTTCGCCGAGCGGGGAACCGCCGAATCCGAGCTCCGACACTTTGAGTCCCGTGCTTCCCAGCGGCTTATATTGCATCATCGTTCGTCTGTCACCTCGCCTTCTGCAAAGATATCAGGGCCGCCTCATATTCTGCTGCCCTCATGAGCGAAACGGCAGCAGCCTTTGTGATAGAGTTCTCAGATCGAGAAAGCTGACTCTTTGCGCCCCTGGGCCTATGGGGATCCGCCAGTTCTCTCTTCAGGAGCAACGATGAGCATTACGCGGCGTCATTTTGTGGGACTCGGGCTTTCGGGCCTTGCGGCGTACAGGCAGGGACTGGCGCAGCAGCGCAAAAGGCCAAACATTCTCTTTCTGCTTCCCGACCAGCTCCGCGCCCAGGCTCTCGGCTGCATGGGCGATCCCAACGTCAAGTCGCCAAACATCGACCTGCTGGCGGCCCAAGGGCTGCTGATGCGAAATACCATTGCCAACACGCCGGTCTGCTGCCCCGCAAGGGCGATCATGCTGACCGGCAGGTATGCGCACAGCAACGGCATGGTCGCCAACGATCTTCGCCTGCGGGAATCGGAAGTCACGATTGCGGAAGTTCTCAAAGACGCCGGTTATCGTACGGGGTTTATCGGGAAATGGCACTTGGACGGCGGTCCGCGGCTTCCCGGTTTTGTGCCTCCCGGGCCGCGGCGTCAGGGCTTTGAGTGGTGGGCTGCGAACGAATGCAGCCACGCCCACTTCGCCACGCACTACTTCCGCGACTCGGATCGACCAATTCCGATAAATAAGTTCGAAGCGGAGGGCTGGGCCGACCTCGCCATCGAGTTCCTGCGGGGAAGCAAGTCCGATCCGCGCCCCTTCTTTCTGACGGTCCAGATGGGGCCGCCTCATGATCCCTATAAAGCTCCGCCTGAGTATTCCCGCCGCTACGATCCCAAAAAACTGATCCTGCGCCC
>JADGHK010000043.1 GCA_019686145.1 Bryobacteraceae bacterium
CTATATGGTGCTCATCGATGACAAGGTGGCCTGCAAGAACGTCCGCTGCAGGAAGCGTTTTGACGTTTCCGGTGTAAAAACGATCGCGTTCCTCTAAACATCCATGCCCACGCTGATTCCGAACCCCACTCGCATTGCTGCCGCCGGGAACAAACCGAAGGTGATCGAGGAGTACATCGGCCAGGTGAACACCGGCACGCCGCAGGTAAGCATCGCCCGCATGAAAAGTCCGGGCGGGTGGCAGGAACCCGGCCAGACGCCGGAGTTCGACGAATATACCCTCGTGCTGAAGGGAACTCTCCGGGTAGAATACCGTGACGGAGCTGTCGATGTCGGTCCCGGCCAGGCGGTCGTGGCGCACCGGGGCGAATGGGTCCGGTACAGTACGCCGACAGACGAGGGCGCCGAGTACATTGCGGTATGTCTGCCCGCATTCTCGCCAGCAACGGTGCATCGCGACGAACAGATCGTTTGACGCTTCCGAAGCTGCTCCTATACACTCGTTGTTTGGCAGTTTCCCGCCTGAATCCCGTTGGCTTATCGCAGGACACCTGGGCGAATTTGCAGGAAATGCCATTGCGGCAGTTCAATCTCAGGAGGAACCGGTGGCAGAAGGACTGAAACACATTTTTACGTCGGAATCGGTAACCGAAGGACATCCGGACAAGATGGCGGACCAGATCTCGGACGCCGTGCTTGACGCCGTCTTGAAGGATGATCCGACCGGGCGCGTCGCCTGCGAAGTCCTGGTGACGACGGGCATCTGTATGGTTGCTGGTGAGATCACCACCACGGCGACCGTAGACGTGCCGAAGCTCGTCCGCGAGGTGATTGCCGATATCGGCTACACCGATGCTTCCTACGGATTCGATGCCAAGACCTGCGGCGTTCTGAATGCGATTCAGTCGCAGTCCCCCGATATTGCGATGGGCGTCGACACGGGCGGCGCGGGGGATCAGGGGTTGATGTTCGGCTACGCGTGCGACGAGACGCCGGAGCTGATGCCGCTCCCCATCATGATGGCTCACAAGCTGGTCCGGCGCCTGAGCGAAGTTCGCCGCGAAGGCATTTTGGACTTCCTGCGGCCTGACGGCAAGAGCCAGGTGAGCGTGGAGTACGTCAACGGCAAACCGGCGCGGATCGATGCGATTGTCGTGTCAACCCAGCATCATGACACGGTGTCGACGGAGACGCTTCGGAAGCAGGTCCGGGAAGCGGTCATTGATCCTGTGATTCCTGCCAATATGGTGGACAACAACACCAGATATCACATCAACCCGACGGGCAGGTTCGTGATCGGCGGTCCCCACGGCGACACCGGGCTGACCGGCCGTAAGATTGTGGTCGACACCTACGGCGGCATGGGCCGCCACGGCGGCGGAGCGTTTTCGGGCAAGGACCCGACGAAGGTGGACCGGTCTGCTTGCTACATGGCCCGCTACATTGCCAAGAATCTGGTGGCAGCCGGATTTGCAAAGCGCTGCGAAGTACAATTGGCTTACGCGATTGGGGTGCCGGAACCAGTTTCCATTATGGTGAACACGTTCGGGACGGGTGTCGTCGAAGAGCATCGTCTGGTGGAACTTGTTCGCAACCACTTCTCTCTGACGCCGCAGGGCATGATCGACAGTCTGAAGCTGCGGCGGCCGATCTATCGTAAGTCTGCGGCGTTCGGACACTTTGGCCGCACGGAAGAAACATTCACCTGGGAAGCCACCGACAAGGCGGACGCGCTGCGGGAGGACGCCCGTCTCGTTGTGTCCGCGGCTCGGAACTAAGAGTACTGACCCCTGGGCCTGTGTCTCCTGCACCGGGTCCGCTTCCCATTCATGAGCGGGCTGAGCCGTAGGGATCGCGGTATCTGAGGAGACGATTGTTGTATGTCAGCCAACGCTGAAGCCTCGGCCGGATACGATGTGAAGGATCTGGCGCTGGCGGATGCCGGAAGGTCTTCCATCGACTGGGCGTACCAGTCGATGCCGGTTCTCCAGAGCGTCCGAAAGCACTTCATCAGAACGCAGCCCTTCGCTGGGTACCGCATTGCCGCCTGCCTGCATGTGACCCCGGAAACGGCGAATCTGATGATTACGCTGCGCGATGGCGGCGCCTCCGTTGTCTTGTGTGCTTCGAGCCCGTTTACAACGGACGATGGAGTGGCCGCCTGCCTGGTCCGGGATTACGGAATCGCGACCTTCGCGGTGAAGGACGAGAGCGATGAGATGTATCACCGCCACATCATGGCGGCTATCGATCTTCGCCCGCATATGACGATCGACAGCGGCTGTGACCTGGTCGCGACGCTGCACAGCAGCCGGCAGGATGCGATCGGGGACGTGATCGGCGGAACGGAAGAGACTGCGACGGGCGTCACCCGGCTACAGGTCATGGCCAGGGAGGGGGTGCTCCAGTATCCGGTCGTAGCCGTCAATGACGCTGCCACGAAGCATTTGTTTGACAATCAGTACGGGACCGGTCAAAGCACGATCGAAGGCATCCTGCGGGCTACGAACGTGCTGCTGGCCGGGCTCAAGGTCGTCGTGGCTGGCTACGGATGGTGCGGACGGGGCATCGCAGCCCGGGCCCGGGGCCTCGGAGCAAACGTCATTGTGACGGAAGTGGACCCGGTGAAAGCGCTCGAGGCGCTGATGGACGGCCACCGCGTGATGTCGATGGGAGAGGCCGCCGCGATCGGCGACATCTTTATCACGGCAACGGGCAACCGGTCGGTCATCAACCGGGAGCATTTCGATAAGTTCAAGGACGGAGCGATCCTTTGCAACGCCGGCCACTCGAATGTCGAGATCGATCTTGGGGCGCTTCAGCGCGCGGCATCGAGCCGGAAGGAGGCAAGGCCGTCGGTGGACGAATATGCGATGCGGGACGGCAGACGGCTGTATGTGGTTGATGGAGGCCGGCTTGTAAACGTGGCAAGCGCCGAAGGGCATCCGGCTGCCGTCATGGACGTGACGTTCGCCAATCAGGCGTTCGCAGTGGAGTACATTTTGAAGCATCACCGGTCGCTCGAGAAACGCGTGCATCCGATGCCGCCGGAGCTGGACCGCCAGGTGGCGAGGATGAAGCTCGAGTCGATGGGTGTGAAGATTGACAAACTCAGCCTGGAGCAGGAGAAATATCTTTCTAGCTGGGCTGAAGGAGCGTAAGAGGCTGAAGAGCCTCAGAATCCAGGAGAGGCCGCTTCAGGATGAGGCGGGACCTCGGTAAAGTAGGAATCGATGGCATTATTGGAAGGTTGCCGGCACGCGCTGGAAATATCGGTCCCTGTGGAAGAGGTGAATCAGGAAACCGAGCGCGTAGTCGATGAGATTCGTCAGAGGGTTCGCTTACCCGGATTTCGCCCTGGAAAGGCGCCAGCGAGCCTGATCCGAAAGCGTTTTCAGGGAGACATCCGCCAGGAAGTACTGGAGAAGCTGGTTCCTCGCTTTCTGCAGAAGCAGTTCGAGGAGGAGAACCTGAACGTTGTTGGAACCCCCAGCATCAAGGAAGTGCATTTCCACGAGGGGGAGCCGCTGCGCTTTCGGGCTGAATTTGAAGTCGCGCCGGAGATTCAGCTTGGCGAATATCGCGGTATCGCCGTTCCGTATGAGGAGCCGAAGGTTTCCGACGAGGACGTCGAGAAGCGCCTCGAAGAGATCCGGAACCAGAAGGCGGAGTACGTGAATGTGGAGCCCCGGCCTCTCGAGCAGGGGGATTATGCGGTTGTGTACCTCGAGAGCCTGAGCGGAGTCGAGGGCGAACCGATCCGGCAGGATGAGGTGATGCTGCATCTGGGCAGCGAGGAGACTCTCCCTGCTTTCACTGAGAATCTGGTGGGAACCTCGCCGGGCGAGCAGCGCGAGTTTGATGTCGTCTATCCGGAGGACCACGGACAGCCCCGTCTTGCCGGCAAAACCGTTCGTTTCCGGGCGGAGGTGAAAGGCATTCGGCGCAAAGAGCTCCCGGAGCTGAATGACGAGTTTGCCAAGGACTTGGGCGACTTTGCCGACCTCGCCGAACTCCGGGACAACATCCGGAAGAGCATCTTCCGGGAACGCGAGTACGCGGCTCAGCAGGAAGCGAAGACAAAAATCATCGATAAGCTTGTTGACGCTCACGATTTTCCGGTGCCGGAGGCGTTCCTTGACCGCCAGATTGAGGCGAATGTCGAGCGCCGCGTGCGGGCAATGGCTGCTTCCGGGGTAGACATCCGGAATCTGAAGCTTGACTGGGAAAAAGTGCGTACGAGCCAGCGGGACCAGGCTATCCGGGACGTGAAAGCCAGTCTGATTCTCGACCGCATCGGCACTGCGGAGCAGATCGACGCTACGACGGACGAGGTCGATCGGGAAGTGCATCGCATCGCCAGGCAGGAGCGCCAGCCGGTGGCGGCGATTCGGATGAGGCTGGAGAAGGACGGCACGCTCGGGCGGATTGCTTCGGCCATCCGGACCGAGAAGATTCTGAACTTCCTTTTCGAACACGCACGGAAAGAAGCGAGTTAACGCGCCTACAGCGTCATGCGCCCGGTTATCCCGATCGCTTTCGAGTATCTACTTGAGGATTGATACCTCCGTGGTTTCGAGAGATAATGAGGATATGGGGATCTCCGAAGGTGCAGCGTGGGGCGTTTGCCCTGAGCCGGGAGATATTTTGTGAAGCGAGCAGGTACTGACGATTCTTTACGCTGTTCCTTCTGCCATAAAAGCCAGGACGTCGTTGGAAAGCTCATTTCGTCCCCCAGTGACTACCCCCGTGCGTACATCTGCGATGAATGCATCGCGGTGTGCAACTCGATTCTCGAGGACGATCGCCAGGAGCAGCACTACGGGTTTCCGCACAAACTGCCCAAGCCCTTAGAGCTCAAAGAATATCTGGATCAGTACGTAATCGGTCAGGAGGCGACCAAGAAGAAGCTTGCGGTTGCCGTCTACAACCACTACAAGCGGATCCAGATGAACAAGCAGCGGAACTCGGACGTGGAACTGTCCAAGTCGAATATCCTGCTGATCGGTCCGACTGGAACCGGAAAGACGCTGCTGGCGCAGACTCTTGCGCGGATTTTGGATGTACCGTTTGCAATCGTCGATGCGACGACTCTGACCGAAGCCGGGTATGTCGGCGAGGATGTGGAGAACATCATCCTGCGGCTGCTGCAGAACGCGGATTGGGACGTGCAGCGCTGCCAGCAGGGCATCATTTACATCGACGAGATCGATAAAATCGGCCGGAAGGACGAGAATCCATCGATCACCCGGGACGTGTCGGGCGAGGGTGTGCAGCAGGCTTTGCTGAAGATTCTCGAGGGTACGATTGCCAACGTTCCCCCGCAGGGCGGACGGAAGCACCCCCACCAGGAATTTACGCCCGTAGACACCACCAACATCCTGTTTATCTGCGGCGGGTCCTTTGTGGGACTGGAAAAGGTGATTTCGCGGCGGGTGGGCCGAAAGACAGTGGGCTTCCTCAATGCGGAGGAAGGCGATGGATCGCAGCGTGGCACGCGCGATATGAATCTGCTTGAGCAGCTTCAGCCGATCGATCTGATCCGGTTCGGCTTCATTCCTGAATTCATCGGCCGCCTGCCTGTAACCGGCATACTCGAGGATCTGAGCAAGGAAGCACTGATTCAGATTCTGTGTAAACCGAAGAACGCCATCATCCGTCAGTACCAGAAGCTTTTCGAGTTCGAAAATGTTAGACTGAAGTTTAGCGACGACGCTCTGGACGCGATTGCAACGCTGGCGATGGAGCGTAAGGTGGGGGCTAGGGGTCTCCGCATGATTCTGGAAGAATTAATGCTTGACCTGATGTACTATCTCCCCTCCTTCAAGAAGGTGCGCGAGTTTCTCGTCACGAAGGAGATGGTGATGTCGCAAAAGATCAACCTTGCTCTCTTGGAAAAGGCCGGCTAGTCACGCCGTCCTGTCGGTCCCCAGCCTCCGGTCGCCCGCCAGAAACTCCGGGTTAAAATCAAGGGAATAAATGCTCAGCTCAAAGGAAAAGTCGGATACAAAGCGGTTGCCGATGATGCCCATTCGGGACGTCGTCATTTTCCCGTACATGATGACGCCGTTCGTCGTGGGGCGGGAATCGAGCGTGCGGGCACTCGAAGAGGCGCTCGCAGGCGAGAAGAAGATTTTTCTCGCAACCCAGCACGATGCTTCCATCGATGAGCCCCGTCCGGAAGAGATCTATTCCGTTGGAACCATCGCGAACATTGTTCAAAATCTGAAGCTGCCGGATGGCAACATTAAAGTTCTCGTCGAGGGCGTGGAACGCGCGAAGATTGTATCCGTTAGTGACGAGGACGGTTTCTTCCGCGCCGTGGTCCGGAGCTTCAGCTACCGGGTCGAGACGGGGCCGCAGCTCGATGCCCTGCTGAGCCGGGTCACGTCTCTGTTCGAGCAGTACGTCAAGCTGAGCCAGAATCTGAATTACGAGACGATGATCGCCGCGATCCGGGTTGACGACCCGGGTAAGCTGGCGGACACCGTCGGGGCGAATCTCCAGCTGACGATCGAGGAGAAGCAGGAGCTGCTCGAAATCTTCGATCCCATTGACCGGCTGACGCGTGTCGCCGAGATGCTGGACATCGAGATCGAGAAGCTGAACGTCGATCGCACCATCCAGGGCCGCGTGAAGCGCCAGATGGAGCGGGCCCAGAAGGAATACTACCTCAACGAGAAGATCAAGGCGATTCAGAAGGAGCTGGGCCGGGGCGAGAAGAGCGAAATCGACGAGCTCAAGAAGAAGATCGACGCAGCCGGCATGACGAAGGACGCGCATGAAAAGGCTCTTGCGGAGCTGAAGCGTCTGGAGAACATGCCGCCGATGTCGGCTGAATCCACGGTATCGCGGAACTACCTGGACTGGCTGCTTGCGGTGCCCTGGAAGAAGAAGACGAGAGAGATCCGTGATCTGAAGTACGCCCAGCAGGTGCTCGAATCCGATCACTACGGGCTTGAGAAGGTCAAAGAGCGGATCCTCGAGTTTCTGGCCGTCCGTCGGCTGGTGCAGAAGCCCAAGGGATCGATCCTGTGCTTCGTTGGGCCCCCGGGTGTGGGCAAGACGTCTCTGGGAATGTCGATCGCCAAGGCGACGGGGCGAAAGTTCGTGCGTATGTCGCTTGGTGGCGTCCGCGATGAGGCCGAGGTGCGAGGCCACCGCCGCACCTACATCGGCGCCCTTCCGGGCCAGATCATCCAGATGATGAAGAAGGCGGGAACGAAGAATCCGGTCTTCATGCTGGATGAGATCGATAAAATGTCGACGGACTTCCGTGGCGATCCATCCGCCGCGTTGCTCGAGGTTCTCGATCCCGAGCAGAACTGGATGTTCGTCGACCACTACCTGGACGTCGAATACGACTTGAGTCAGGTTTTCTTCATCGCCACCGCGAACGTGCTGCACACGATTCCGGCGGCTCTCCAGGACCGTATGGAAGTGATCCGTCTGTCCGGCTACACGGAACTGGAAAAGATGGAGATCGCCAAGCGGTTCCTGGTTCCGAAGCAGATCAAGGCGACCGGGCTCAGCGACAAGCATATCTCATTCACCGACGAAGGCCTGCTGACGGTAATCCAGTCGTACACGCGCGAAGCCGGTGTGCGTAATCTCGAGCGGGAAATCGGGAATCTTTGCCGCAAGGTGGCCCGCATGGTCGTCGAAGCGCAGTCGGGCAGCGAGAAGAAGGATCCGCCGCGAGTGGAGATCAAGAGGTCCACGGTGCACGAGCTGCTCGGGCCTCCCAAGTACCGCGATCTCGAGATGGAGAAGAAGAACGAGGTTGGCGCTGCCGTTGGTTTGGCCTGGACGGAAGTGGGTGGTCAGATCCTGACGACGGAGGTGACCATCATGGAGGGCCGCGGCAAGCTGACCACGACCGGAAAGCTCGGCGACGTCATGCAGGAGTCGGCGCAGGCGGCGATGAGCTATGTCCGGTCCCGGGCGGCGCACCTGGGTCTGCCCCGCGACTTCTACCGGCATCTGGATATTCACGTGCATGTGCCGGAGGGAGCGATTCCGAAGGACGGTCCTTCGGCGGGAATCACCATTGCCACATCGATTTGCAGCGCTTTGGCGGGCATCCCGGTCCGCGGGGATGTGGCGATGACGGGCGAAATTACACTGCGTGGCCGCGTATTGCCGATTGGAGGCGTAAAGGAGAAGCTGCTGGCGGCGCATCGCCACGGGATCCAGGAAGCCATTCTGCCTCGCGACAACGAGAAAGATCTCCCGGAGATTCCCGAGTACATCCGAAAGGAGATGAACCTGCACTTCGTGCAGTCGATGGACGAAGTATTGAAGATTGCGCTCGAGCGGGAGATTGGGACGCTGCCGTTGCAACCTGGAACCTCTCCTGTAGAGATCGCCTCCCGGCCGAAAGAAGAGAAACGGACGCATTAGCCCAAGCGCCGGCACGAGTGCTGGTCGAGAGTGGTTCGGGCTGTGTGTGAGTAAGAACCGTGCAGGCGGAACTGATCGTCAGCGCAGCCAGGCCAGAGCAGTTTCCGAAAGCTGGGCTGCCAGAAGTTGCCCTCCTTGGACGGAGCAACGTTGGCAAGTCCAGCCTCATAAATCGATTGGTGGGCAAGGAACGGCTGGCGTTCACCAGCAGCACGCCTGGCTGTACCCAAGTCATCAATTTTTACCGGGTCGATGACCTCCTGATCCTCGTCGACCTCCCAGGTTATGGCTACGCGCGGGTTCCAAGAGAAAAGACGGTCGAATGGAAGCGGCTGATCGAAGGATACCTGATGCACCGCCCCTCCCTGGAGCTTTCCGTACTCCTTGTCGACGCCCGTCGCGGATGGATGGAAAAGGATCTGGAACTGAAGCGGTGGCTTGAGTTCTATAAGCGCAAGTACATCGTTGTCGCCACAAAGGTTGACAAGTTGAATCAGAAGGAAGAATATCGCGGCTTGGCCGCCATTCGGAGTGAAATCCCGGACGGCGCGCTTGTGCCGTTCTCGGCTGTCACTGGCCGAGGAGTGAGGGAACTTTGGCAAGTGATTTCGAAAACACGGAACAGATGAGCCAGGCGGTCGGTCCCGAGGAACGGTCCGAAGTGCGGGTTCAGGAAAAGACGCCGGAAGGCGCCAAGGGTCAAGAAGCGGGCTCCCGGTCTGAGAAATCAGCGGACGGGAACCGCTCTCAAGACAAAGCGGACACCGGCAAGAGTGAGTCGCGCGGAGAAGGCTCTCAAGCCGGAGGCCGGAAACGCGGCGCCGGGGCAGGACAGGCTGCGGCCGCAGGGACCGCCAGCGCAACAACAACCAGGAACGGGACTACCACCCTGGATCTGGTGGAGCTGAAGGATATGAGTATCCAGAAGCTGAACCAGATTGCCAAGGACCTGGGGGTTGTCGGCGTCGGCGGACTCCGCAAGCAGGAACTGATCTTCAACATCCTGAAGACTCAGGCGGAGAAGAGCGGACTCATCTTCTCGGAAGGCGTCCTGGAATGCCTGCCCGATGGCTTCGGCTTCCTGCGTGCTCCTGAATACAACTACCTCCCTGGCCCGGACGACGTATACGTCTCTCCGTCGCAGATCCGGCGGTTCGACCTGCGAACCGGGGACACGATCTCGGGACAGATCCGGCCTCCGAAAGAAGGAGAGCGCTACTTCGCTCTCATCAAGGTCGACGCGATCAATTTTGAGCCGCCCGAAGAAGCCCGCAATAAGATCTTCTTCGACAACCTCACGCCGCTTTATCCGAATCAGCGGCTGAAGCTCGAGACGACCAAGGACAACTACTCGGGCCGCGTCATGGATATGCTGACGCCCATTGGAAAGGGGCAGCGAGGTCTGATCGTCGCTCCTCCGAGGACCGGCAAGACGATGCTGTTGCAGAGCATCGCCAACTCCATCACGGCCAACCATCCGGAAGTCACATTGATCGTGCTGCTGATCGATGAGCGTCCGGAAGAAGTCACCGACATGCAGCGGTCGGTTCGCGGTGAGGTCATCAGCTCCACCTTCGACGAGCCGGCGTCGCGGCACGTTCAGGTGGCGGAGATGGTGATTGAGAAGGCGAAGCGGCTGGTGGAGCATAAGCGAGATGTCGTGATCCTGCTCGACTCGATCACTCGTCTCGCACGGGCCTACAACACCGTCGTTCCGCCGTCGGGCAAGGTCCTCTCGGGTGGTGTCGACTCGAATGCGCTGCAGCGTCCGAAGCGCTTCTTCGGAGCTGCCCGCAACGTCGAGGAGGGCGGGTCTCTCACGATCGTCGCGACTGCGCTGATTGACACCGGCAGCCGTATGGACGACGTGATCTTTGAAGAGTTCAAAGGCACCGGCAACATGGAAATTCACCTCGACCGCAAGCTCGTGGAGAAGCGTGTCTTCCCCGCGATCGACATCAATAAGAGCGGTACCCGTAAGGATGAACTACTGTTGTCGAAGGAGGAGTTGAACCGGGTGTGGGTCCTGCGTAAGGTACTCAGCCCGCTCTCGCCGGTCGAGTCGATCGAACTTCTGCTCGACAAGCTCAGCAAGACCAGAAGCAATGCTGAGTTCCTGTCCTCTATGAGCAGCTAGCGAAAATTCGGCTTTTGGAGGCCGGCTTAGGGGGGCCTCCAAAAGCCAACTCCCTTCCTGTCCAA
>JADGHK010000044.1 GCA_019686145.1 Bryobacteraceae bacterium
AAGGTCGGGGCAAAGCTCGCGCAGCCGAAGTTCGTCAACTGCCTGACGTTCGTGCCATCGCTGTCGGCGACGAAGATTTCCATTCGCATGGGCGTCGTGAGATTCTCCGCGAGCAATGCCTTGTAGCGCTGAATCGCCTCCGGGGTCGACGGATGATTCGCCCGCCACACGATCTTCTTTCCATCGCGGCTGAACACGGCGCCTCCGTCATAGCCGAGCGATCTCGTGATCTGCTTCTTTTGCGAGCCGTCCGTCTTCATCGTCCAGAGTTCCAGATCGCCGGACGCCATCGAGGTATACACGATCGTCCCGGTCTTGAAGTTCACTGTCGCCTCGGCATCGTACCCCTTCTCCGAGGTGATCGCCTTCAAATTCGTACCCTGATCCGTCGCAACATAGATGTCGTAGGTGTCGTAGACGGCCCAAACGTACCCCTTGCTGCGATCTGGCGGCGGTGGACAACGATCGCCGCCGGTATGTGTAGATGCATAGAGAATGTGTTTCCCGTCCGGCAGGAAATACCCACAGGTCGTTCTGCCCTTGCCAGTCGACACCATGCGCTGCTCGCTGCCGTCGGCGTTCATGATATAGATCTGGTCGCAGGAATGCCCGTCGCGCGTGGACTGGAAGATCAGCCGCTTGCCGTCCGGACTCCAGTAGGCCTCCGCATTGGTCCCACCGAACGTGAGCTGCCGGATATTCTCCAACCGCTTGACCGGCTGAGCCGATAATGCTCCCGCTACCAGTGCCGCCAGCAGTAAGACCCTCATCAGTTTCGCCCTTCGAACAGATTCCTCCCGGCTACCAAAGCGTGCATTTTGCCGTCGGCGACGCTGCGCTGCAGCATCCAGAACCCGCAATCGGGATGGATATAGTGGATCCGCTCCGGACCGAGAATTTTTGTAGCCAGTTCCAGGCGTTCTGCGATCAGATCCGGCGGCTCAATCAGGTTATCCTTAATGTCGATGACGCCCAACCCTATGCCAATCTTCGGGTTCAAATCGCCGAGGCACTCGAGCTCGCTGTACCCGCGCCGCGCAAACTCCAGCACCAGGTGATCCGCAACCAGACCGTTCAGGAAGGGCATCAAATTCCGCCAAAATCCTTTCTGCACGGTTTGCCCGCCATAGTTTCCGAAACAGATGTGGACAGCCCGCGTTCCGCGGATTCCTCCAAGAACATGGTTGATGGCTGGAAGAGCCCACTCAATGTCTTCCGGATGCCCGCTGATGTTCGCCTCGTCGATCTGAATGACATCCGCGTCAATCAGTTCGAGCTGGCGGCGCAAGACGTCCGCGATCGCCATACAGAGCTTGTCCCTGGCGCCGTAGTACCGGTCCGTCAGCACCTTCGTCAGCATGTGCGGACCCGTGCATGTAAACTTGAGGGGCGCTCGCGTCAGGCGCCGGGTGAACTCATAGTCCGCCGGCAGGTTGAGCACACCTTCCCCAATCTCGCCGACCACAATCCCGGCCGGGGCGCTCCGGTACGACAGACCGGCATCCGCGCGGAATTGCTGGATGTCCGTGATCGAGAACTTCGAGCGGATGCCGTCCATCCTGCTGACGAAGTAATCAATCATCCCGTTCGTCTCCGGGTGGCTCGGATCGAATCGGTTCAGTTCGCCATCGGCGACGACGTCAATTCCGGCGAGCTCCTGGGTCTTCAAAACCACCATGATGGCGTCGCGAAGCGTGCCTTTCGCGCTGTCGCCGTAGAGCCAAGTTGGTATCGGATAGCTACCCACAACTGTGGTCTTTATTGGCATAAGGATTCATTGTATATTGTGACCCGGGGGGAACGTTGTGATACGGCTCGCGTGGCGGCTTCTCTGCGTTTCCATCGTTTGCCTGGGCGCCGCCGGAGCCGACATTCGTATTTCAGGTCGCGTCACGAATGAGACCAGCGCTCCCGTCCGAGGCGCGCGGATCTCGTTTCGCTCAGGCGACGTAACCCTGCACGCCATCAGTGACGTCACAGGCGCTTTCTCCCTCGACCTTCCCCAGCCTGGCGACTATCTCGTTACTGTTGAACGCGAAGGTCACTTTACGCTGCTCGACACTCCCATTCACATCGACGAATCTTCGCGGGACCTTTCCCTCGTGCTGAACCGCCTGCGCGAGGTAGTCGAATCCGTTGACGTGACAGCAGCCACCACTTCCGTGGCTATGGATACGACTACGAAGCAGGAAACGCTCACCGGCAACGAAATTCTCAACGTCCCGTACCCAAGCACTAATAACCTCAAAAATGCGATGGCCGTGATGCCCGGCATCGTTCAGGACAGCCGTGGAGAAATCCACGTCAACGGGGCGGCAGCCGATCAGGTGCAATACACACTCGACGGATTCAACCTCACCGACCCGCTAACCGGACGCTTTGAATCAAGAATCAGCGTGGAAGGGGTCCAAAGCGTCGAAGTCGTCAGCGGGCGCGTCCCGGCGGAGTTTGGGAAAGGTTCTGCGGGAGCGATCGCCTTTCATTCGAAACCGGGCGACGACCGCTTTCGAACGTCGGCGACAAACTTCTTCCCCGGAATCGAGAACCAGAAGGGCATCTATATCGGAAATTGGACACCTCGGTTTAACGTTTCGGGCCCTTGGCGCCGCAGCCGGGCTTGGTTTTCGAACTCGCTCGATATTCACTACGACCGTAGGGTAGTACCGGAACTTCCCCGCGGCCAGGATTCGACATCGAGCTGGCAGTTCAGCAACCTCCTGCACAACCAGTTCAATCTGTCTCCCTCCCATATCCTCTACTCGAGCTTCCTCATTAATAATGTCTACGCGCCGCGGGCCGGGCTCACAAATCTGGATCCTCTCGAAACCACCGTGGACCACCGGGCACGGCAGTATTTCTTCAACGTCCGCAGCCAGAAGTACTTTGCAAAGGGCGCGGTCTTCGAAACAGGATTCGCAATTAATCGGACCTTCGGGCGCGAGATTCCCCAGGGCCGGAGCATCTACATCCTGACGCCTGTGGGCAATAGGGGAAACTTCTTTACGGACGCAGTCCGCAAAGCGTCCCGGGATCAATGGATTTCGAACTTGATTCTGCCTTCCTTCGAGTTCAAGGGAACCCACCAGCTTAAGACCGGCGTGGATTTCAACAGACTCTCATACTGGCAGCACGTAGACCGCACCGGCTTCGAGTTTCTCCGCATGGACGGCACCCCGCTTCGTCGGACCGAGTTCCGCGGAGACGGTTTGCTATCGAGAAGCAACACCGAGGCTGCTCTCTATCTTCAGGACTCCTGGCGCGTCAGACCAGGGTTGCTCCTCGAACTCGGCATCCGCTCAGATTGGGATCAAATCATCCGCGATTGGAACCTTTCCCCGCGCGTCGGTTTCGCCTGGGCGCCCTTTGGGCTCGAAAACACCAAGATCGCCGGCGGCTACGCCATCTCCTACGATTCCACGAACCTGCGCATCATCACCCGCCCCGACGACCAGTATTCGGTAACAACCTATTACGGACCCGACGGCAGCATTGACCGCGGCCCCGCCGTCTCCGTCTTCCGCGTAATCGATGACCAGCTTCGGTCCCCCCGCTATCGCAATTTGAGCCTGAGTCTCGAGCAGCGCCTTCCGCATGCTCTCTCAATGCGCATCAATCTGCTCCGCCGCCGCGGCGCTCGCGGTTTTACCTTTTACAACGCGCTCGGCCCCTCGTCTCCACCGGAGCAAGAACTGGTGCGCTTTCAGGTGCGCTACTTTGACGGCATCTATTACCTCGGCAATCAGCGCCATGACCAGTACGATTCGGCCGAAATCATTGTTCACCAGACTCTCCGCGGACAGTATGAATGGATGGCCAGCTACACGAGGTCGCGAGCCAGATCCAATGCGGTCATCGATATCAGCGCCGAGCAGCCCACCCTCGTTTCCGATAACGCCGGGCCAATGCCCTGGGATGCCCCCAACCGCTTCCTTAGCTGGGGATACCTTCCGACGTTCTGGAAAGATTGGGCCGTCGCCTACCTGTTTGAATACCGCACCGGTTTTCCTTTTTCTGTTGTGAACGAGCAGGGAGCGGTTGTCGGCCCTGTAAACTCCCACAGATTCCCTTCGTACGTGAACCTGAATCTGCACATTGAACGGCGATTCTCTTTCGGCGGTCACCGCTGGGCTTTACGGGCGGGCGCCAACAATATTATGAACAGAAACAATCCGAACGTGGTGGTCAACAACATCGACGCCCCGAACTATCTCACCTTCTTCGGCGGAAGCCGCCGGTCCTTCAATTTCCGCATCCGTTGGCTCGGACGTACCTAGCGGTTGCTCGACTTTTTCCGCCGGATGATTTAACGTTCCATTCACACCTGCTCCCCGAGGGTAAAGTCACCGTCGGATTCATAACGGAGTAAAATCGAGAGTTGTCAGAGCCCCGCGTCACAGTGGTCATACCGACCCTCCATGCAGGACCGGCGCTTCTCGAGTGCCTTCGTTCGTTGCAGGAACAGTCGTTCCGCGACTTCGAGGTCGTTGTTGTAGATAACAGCGGTGCCGGCCTCATTAACAAGCTCGAGGTCGGTTCACTTGTAACACACGTCATCGAAAACCGGAAAAACGTGGGATTTGGCGTGGCAATTAATCAAGTCTTTCATAGATCGCGTGCTCCCTACCTCGCAGTACTGAATGATGATGCCGTTGCCCAGCCTCATTGGCTGGAAGCCCTGTTGAGACCACTTGAAAACTATCCGAACGTCGGCATGTGCGCGTCTCAGGTTCGCCTCGCCGAAAGCCTGTTATTGGACTCAGCCGGAATGCTCCTGTGTCCGGATGGAACCAGCAAGCAGCGAGGCCACGGGTTGCCCCCTGCGCGTTTTCCGGCTGTCGAAGAGGTCTTGCTTCCAAGCGGCTCGGCTGCCATATACCGCCGCCGGATGCTGGAAGAAATTGGTCTGTTTGATGACAAATTCTTCCTTTATTGCGAAGATACGGACCTGGGTCTTCGTGCAAGGTGGGCCGGTTGGAAGTGTCTCTACGTCCCTGAGGCGATCGTCAATCATCGCTATTCCGAGTCCGCCGGACGAGCATCGAAGCTCAAAGCTTATCTTGTGGAACGGAATCGCATCTTCATGGTCATAAAGAATTTTCCCATCGGAATGCTGCTGGCTGTTCCGTTTTACGCGGTCGCCCGTTTCTGGTGGCATTTCGTCTTCATGCTCCAGGGCAAGGGGAAAGCAGCCGAGTTCCGGGAGGAAGGCAATTCCGTATTCGCGCTCGTCGCGTACGTCATTCGCGCTCACCTTGCCGCAATCGTTCATCTGCCTGCGCTTTTAAAGGATCGCCGCCGCATCCGAAAGCACGCCAGAATCAGTTCCGCTGCATTCAAGGAACTGGTTCAAACCTTCTCCATCAGTCCTCGGGAGGTAGCCTCGCTGTGATGGCGCCGTCGGGTGAGGCGCCGCTCCTGATTATCGTTCCCGCCTATAACGAGGAGGGGGCGATCGCCCAGGTCGTTCGTGAAATTCAGGAGGCGCAGCCAGGGGTTCCCGTGCTCGTAATCGACGACTGCTCCGTCGACTCCACCGCGGCTCTCGCCCGACGGGCAGGAGCGCACGTCCTCTCGTTACCGCATCACCTTGGCCTCGGCGGCTGTGTCCAGGCCGGCTACAAGCTCGCCTACGAACTGGGCTACGAGTATGTAATCCGGGTGGACGGCGACGGGCAACACGACCCTCGCGATATCCAGAAGATTTATGAAGTTCTCCTCAAAAGCCGTTGCGAGATGGTGATTGGCTCCCGCTTCGTCAACGGCGATGGGAATCACACAAGTCTCGCCCGCAGCCTGGGCATACGGCTCTTTAGGCTCATCCTCCGGCCAATCCTCGGCAAACCGGTTCGCGATCCTACTTCGGGCTTTGTTGGCGTGAACCGGGCTGCCCTTGCGGTCTTCAGCCGCAGCTTCCCGCTCGAGTACCCGGAGATCGAAGCCCTCGTGGTCCTCCAGCGCAAGGCGTTCCGCTTTGAAGAGGTACCTTGTCAAATGCGGCCTCGCCGCGCAGGGAAGAGTTCCATCACCGCCGTGAAGTCTTTCTATTACATCATCCACGTCCTGCTCGGCGTGTTTGTGAATATCCTGAAGTACGAAGGTCGCCGCAAAAGGGGATAGCCATGGATCGACTGCTCAACGTCATGACGTTCTTCAGCGTCAGCCTCATCGCTCTCGTACTGTTCTCGGTACGCCGCTCTCACATACGTGTCGAATATTCAGTGAGCTGGCTAGGCGCTGCGGTTACCCTGTTGCTCCTTTCCCGGTCTCGCAACACGCTCGAATGGCTGGCGTCGATGCTTCAGCTTACGTACGCGCCTTTGGCTTTATTGTTCCTGGTGCTGTTGGTGTTCCTGGTCGTCTTCTATCGCTTCTCAGTCATCATCTCGGAGCTAAAGGACGCCAACATCGCCTTGGCGCAGAAAGTTGCGATCCTCGAATATCGCATCGAATCGGTTCCGAACAATGAAAAAGTCAAAAGTACTGGCGCCTAAGCCCAGCGCACCTGCCCCCGCTGCCACGCGGAACTTCAAGACCTGGCATTACGCCTGCGCGGTGCTTCTGGCCATCTTTGTCCTGTTCCAGGTCTATGGACCAGCGTTGAATGGTCCCTTCGTCTACGATGATCCGTATCTCCCGTTTGCCGCTCCGGGTTTTGAGAACAGAACGCTGAAAGAGGTCGTGCTCACCGTCCGGCCCCTGCTGATGCTCAGCTTCTGGCTCAACCTTCATATTTCCGGGGACCAGCCCTACGGATACCACTTATGGAATGTTGTCCTGCATTCCATCACAGGCTTCTTTGTATTCCTCATCGTCCTCCGGCTGCTCCGTCGTGTGGACCAGGACCGCCAGCGGACCTTCATGCTCGCCTGCTTTGCGAGCGGTGTCTTTCTCCTTCATCCTTTGCAAACCGAGTCTGTTGCCTACATCGCCAGCCGCTCCGAAGCATTGAGCGTCTTCTTTGCTTACGCCGCTCTTGCGGTGTTTCTGGCCCAACCTCCCGAAGGCATCTCATGGGTCCGCTCGTTCTCAGTCTTGATCCTGTTCGGCTGTGCCGCCCTTACAAAGGAACACACCGCCGTCCTTCCGGCTGTACTCGTTGCGATCGACTATTATTGGCATCCCGGGTTCTCTGTCCGAGGCATTCTGCGAAACTGGCGTCTCTACGCACCGATGGCTCTCGCAGCCGCAGCCGGTCTTTCCTTCGTGCTCTGGGTTCTCCGCGGCTCCAATACAGCAGGCTTCGGCATGAAGGATCTCCAGTGGTACGAGTATTTCTTCACTCAGTGCCGGGCAATCTGGGTATACCTGCGGCTCTTCCTTCTGCCTTATGGCCTGAACATCGATCACGATTTCCCCTTGTCGCGCAGCATCACCGATCATGGCGCCGTCTTCGGTCTCATCGGATTGGTCGCCCTGCTGGCGGCGGCGTGGATTTACCGGAAGCAGTACCCTCTTGCGTCTTTCGGAGTCATCGTATTCCTGATGCTTCTCGCTCCGACGTCATCGTTCGTACCGATTCGTGATACCCTCGTGGAGCGCCGTTTTTACCTCCCCTCCATCGGCTTGCTGCTCGTTCTTGTCGACGTCCTTCGGAGAATTGAGCTCCCGAAGGCAAGACTTGCCCCGGCACTGGCCGCGGTGCTCATTGTGCTCGGCGCCCTTACCCATCACCGGAACCGGCTCTGGGGAGATTCCCTGCTCCTGTGGGGCGATGCCGTCGCCAAATCTCCCAACAAGGCCCGGCCGCACTCGCAACTCGCCTTCGCGCTACAGCAGGCAAACCGTTGTGCCGATGCGCTCCCGCATTACGAAAAGGCCTCACAGCTCGCCAAATCGGATCCCCGTAATCTGATTAACTGGGCCCTCGCGCTCGATTGTGTGGGGCGTCAGGACGAGGCCATTGCGAAGCTCAGGCAGGCGCTCGCGCTGGAGGAGACCGGGCACGTCTACTCCCTCATCGGCATGATCTACGGAAAGCAGGGCCGCCTGAAGGAGTCCATGGAGGCTCTTGACACAGCCGTGAGACTGGAGCCTCTCAACGATACGGCGTTCGTCTACCGCGGCAATGTCTACATGAGCTCCAATGAGATCCCGAAAGCTATCGCCGAATACCGCCACGCCCTGGCGATCAATCCGGAAAATCAGGTAGCGCGGATGATGCTGCTGCGCATCAATGCGACGAACGCACAAAAGAAGCAGTAGGTCGATGCCCCCTTTCCGGATCGGCATCAACGCACTGTATCTGATCCCCGGTCAGGTCGGGGGCAGCGAAATCTATCTCCGCTGCCTCCTCCGTGCGCTTGCAAGGATCGACCAGGAGAACCGCTACTTCATCTTCACGAATCGGGAAACCCAGCCCGACATCGCACCGGCGGCAGACCACTTCCAGGTTGTCCCTCAGCCAGTCCGCGCAACCTTCCGGCCGATGCGGCTGCTGTGGGAGCAGACGATCCTGCCTCGCGAGGCCGCCCGCCTCCGGTTGGATGTCCTCTTCAATCCCGGCTTCACAGCCCCGGTCTGGTGCCCCTGCCCCACCGCAACTTTATTCTTCGATCTGCAGTATAAACGCCACCCTCAGTACTTCCGGTGGTTCGACCTGCCCTTCTGGAAGCTTTTCCTGTGGGCCTCGGTTCGCCGCTCAACCACCCTGGCGGCCGCTTCTTTTGAGACGCACCGCGATATGGTCCGCTTTTACTCCCTGCGGCCTGACTCTGTTCGAACGATCGAGCTCGGCGTCGATGAGCACTTCTTTCACCTCGCAGAGCGCCGCCGGACCGAGCCGCAGCAGCGATTTCTTCTGTGCGTCTCGACACTGCACCCGCACAAAAATCTCGATCGTCTGGTCCGCGCGTTTGCACGATTTCGCGACCTGCGCCCCGAATACAGGCTCGTGATCGCGGGCATGCGCGGTTTCTATGCGGACCAACTGGAGCGCACGATCCACGCCTTGAAACTCGACGACCACGTAACGCTGACCGGCTGGATTCCGCGGGAAGACCTCTACGACCTGTACGTCCGCGCCGACGCCTTCCTTTACCCTTCGACATTTGAAGGCTTTGGCCTTCCAGTGCTCGAAGCCCTCGCAGCCGGAGTGCCTACGGCGTGTTCCAACATAGAACCCCTCCGATCCCTCGCAGGCGAGGCCGCGCTTCAATTTCACCCCGAGGAGGAAGATCAGATCCGGGATGCGATGCTGCGCTTAGTGGGAGACGAGGACTTGCGCCGGCGGCTCGTCGCCGCCGGCCCGGAAACCGCGAAGAAATTCAGCTGGGAGAGGACCGCATCTCTGACGCGCAGCTTCCTGATCGAAACTGCCCTCTACCGTAGCAGATCTTCGAGCTGAAGCTTGGCGTCCGTCTTTGCGTCGCGGTACTTCACAATCACCGGCGTGTACAGCGAGATGCCCCAGTTCTTGCCAGGACCGCTGCTGATTGCCCGCGATCCCGCAACCACAACCGCCTCTTCCGGGATCACCAGGCCCTGCTCATCGCTCGCCGTATAGACAGCATTCCGAACGAGATCGTAAACAGGCGTAGACCGGTTGAGAATGACTCCGGTACCCAGAACCGCCCTCCGCTTGACCACCGTCCCCTCGTAGACCCCGCAGTTGCCGCCGACGAGAACTTCATCCTCGATGATCACCGGCAGGGCTCCGACGGGCTCGAGCACGCCCCCAATCTGCGCCGCGGCTGAGATATGGCAGTTCTTCCCGATCTGCGCGCAGCTTCCGACGAGCGCGTGGGAGTCCACCATGGTTCCGTCATCCACGTAAGCGCCGGCGTTGATGAACATCGGCGGCATGCACGTCACCGAGCGGCCAATGTAACAGCCATCTCGAATGGTCGATCCGCCCGGCACGATCCGGATCCCATCATTCACGTTGACGCGCCGTACAGGGTAGGTGTCCTTATCGAACCACGGCATTCGCTCAGAGTCGATCGACATGTCGACAATGCCGCCCAGGCGGAAACCGAGGAGAATACCCTTCTTCACCCAGCCGTTCACGCGCCATCCGCTTGGCTGAGCCGGATCCGGAACCGCCGCCCGTACCCGGCCGGAATTCAATTCGGCTTTAAACTCCTGAAACAGCCGCCGGTGGTCCTCGGTATACTGAGCCGGCTTCTCATCGAACAGCGCTTCAATCCGTTGCGCCAGAGACTGGACCGTATCAACTGGAGACATGAACACCTCTGCCCAATCCCACTTCCTCCATCACTTTCTCGATCCGCGCCTGGCTTGCCGGTTGGGGAGCCACCAGCGGCAGCCGCCACACCGGCTCCAGCAACCCCATCTTGGACATCGAGAACTTCACCGGGATCGGGTTCGACTCAATAAAGTTCACTTCCATCAAGGGGAGGTACTTGCGCTGCAGACTGCGCGCCACTGTCAGATCACCCTCCAGGCACGCCAGCACGAGCTTCACCATCTCACCCGGGATCTGGTTCGATACCACCGAGATCACGCCTCGCCCGCCCAGTGCGATCACGGGAAGCGTGATCGCGTCATCGCCCGAAAGGACGAGGA
>JADGHK010000045.1 GCA_019686145.1 Bryobacteraceae bacterium
TGATGCGTTTAGGGCGGCCTCGGCTGAACTTGCTCCTGCGATCGGCAAGATGGCTCAGCTAGGCTTCTTCGCTGAGTCCCACAAGACGGCTTTCGAGTCAATTGGGATCGACGAGTTGCGGAGCCGGTGCCAGGCGATTTCTGCTGCCGCTCCCCGGTTGCACGGATGGTGCGCCTGGGTGCAGGCGCGCGAAGAAGCAGCCGAGGCCGGACTTGGGGGATTTGTTGTCGAGGTGGAGAGCAGCCGGATACCGCCGGCCCAGCTCCGCCGCGCTTTTGAGGTGAACTACAGCCGCTGGTGGCTGAACCATGTGGTTAGCGGCGATGAGGTGCTCAGGACGTTTGTCTCAGCCGAGCATGAGAAGCGAATCGCGGATTTTCAGGCGCTCGATGACAGGTACACTGCCCACACCAGAGATTGGATCCGCGCTCGTCTTTGTGCCGCAACTCCCCGTACCGATTCTGTTACGCTGAGTCCGGAATGGGGTATCCTCAGGCACGAGCTGACCAAAAAGAAACGCCATCTGCCGCTGCGTGAGCTGATGGGGCGCATCCCTTCGGTCGTTACGACGCTCACGCCGTGCCTGCTCATGAGTCCGCTCTCCGTCGCGCAATACCTGGCTGTCTCGACCGCCACATTTGATGTCGTCGTGTTCGATGAAGCGTCGCAAATCACTGTCTGGGATGCAATCGGCGCAATGGCGCGAGCGAAGCAGGTGGTTATGGTCGGAGATCCGAAGCAGCTTCCTCCGACCAATTTCTTCAACAAGGCGGATGGCGAAGAGGATCTGGCGGATGACGTGCCCGAGGATATGGAGAGTATTCTCGACGAGTGCATCGCCGCTGGTCTGCCGCCGGTTCAGCTATCGTGGCACTACCGCAGCCGGCACGAGAGCCTTATCACGTTCTCCAACCAGCGCTACTATGGGGGCGGGCTCGTCACCTTCCCATCGCCCGTGACCGATGACCGTGCTGTTAGCTTCCACTACATCAACGGCGTGTATCAGAAAGGCGGAGCTCGCACGAACCCGGAGGAGGCGAAGGCCGTGGTGCGTGACATCGTCGCGCAGCTCAAGTCGCCGCGTTTCGCCGAATCGGATCTCTCAATCGGAGTCGTCACCTTCAATGTGGAACAGCAGAAGCTCATTGAAGACCTGCTGGATGAGGAACGCCGAAACGACCCTTCGATCGAGCCCCATTTCGGCGAGGAAAGGTTGGAGCCGGTGTTCGTCAAGAACCTGGAGAGCGTCCAGGGCGACGAGCGAGACGTAATGTACTTCTCCGTCACGTACGGACCGGACATCGCCGGGCGGGTTTCCATGAACTTCGGGCCGATGAATCGTGACGGCGGCGAGCGCAGGCTGAACGTCGCGATCACACGGGCTCGGCAGGAACTGCGAGTGTTCTCGAGCCTTCGCCCGGAACAGATCGACCTGTCGCGCACTCAGGCGGCCGGCGTATCCGAGTTGAAGCACTTCCTCGAGTTCGCCGACCGCGGGCCTCGCGCCTTTGCCGAAATGGTGACGGGCAGCACCGGCGGCTTCGAGAGCCCCTTCGAGGAGTATGTGGCGATGGCTCTACAGTCCCGCGGCTGGGAGATTCACACTCAGGTTGGTGTTTCTGCATTCCGCATCGATCTTGCGGTGGTTCAGCCTGATGCGCCCGGCATCTATCTGGCTGGCATCGAGTGTGACGGAGCGACTTATCACCGGTCGGCGACTGCGCGGGATCGCGACAAGCTGCGCGAGCAGGTTCTGCGGAATCTGGGTTGGGAGATTCTGCGTGTCTGGTCGACCGACTGGTGGATCGACCGAGAGAACACGCTGAACCGGCTGGATAGCCAGCTCCGTTCCCTACTCGCGAAGAGCCGCCAGAACCGGTCAGTCATAGCCGTGCCGGCGCCAGAAGACCCCGATTTGCTGGAAGAAGAGTTGCCTGCGGAAGATGCCGCTGCAACGGCGGCAGTCGGAGGCGGCGAGTACCGGCATAACCAGGCACAGCCCGCTTTGAGTAGCGCTGCAGATTCCCATCCCAACGCCGAACAGTTCTTTGAGCGGTCTTATGATGCGGAGCTGACTAGAGTGGTCACTGCCATTGTCGAGAGCGAAGGTCCGATTCTGGATGAAGTGCTCGCTCGGCGGATCGCCCGCATGCATGGATGGCAGCGTACCGGAACTCGGATCACGGAACGTGTGACGCGCATCGCATCAAGAGCGTTCAAGAAGACGAAGGAAGACGGGCGCGTCTTTTTCTGGCCGCGGCATATCGAACCGGGGCAGCCTGTGCCGTTCCGCTCAGGGCTCGACCGTTCCGTTGAGGAGATTTGCCTTCCCGAGCTGGTTTCGCTTGCGGCGGATGTCCTCGGGGCGGGGAAGACGAATGTGGATGCGGTGAATGCAATGGCTAAGGCGGTCGGCCTGCAACGGCTAGGCACCGTCAGCCGCTCCCGCCTTGAGACCGCTCTCGCGCGTGCAAAGCGCCAGCTCCGGAACACAGAAGAACGCATGCCGGACGGAGGAGATGCACCGCTTTGATCGTTGTTGAGCAAACGGGTTGAACCGAGCGCGCCGTCACTCGTGGGGCGATTCAGGGCTAACCGCGACCTGCGGCTTCGAAGAAGCCCTCCTCCGGATCCGGGAACCGCGCTCGGAGAAAGTCCGGCTCAGCGTGATGCCGTAGGTTCTTTGGTCCCCGGGCAGGCCCACGTACAGTCCGGAGTTCCCCGGCGCTGCTGAGAGGAACTCAAAATAGTTGGTGTTCATCACGTTGCGAGCCCACACGGAAATCGTCCAACCGTCGCGGCTCCGAATCCCGATACGCGGATTCACAAGGGAATAGCCGTCGACGATCAAATAGCGCGAGGCCGATGGACTTGACGAGAAAGTAGAGCGAGAGCTGGCGTCAATGCGCGCGAAGAACTCGCCCCACCGGCCAAAAATGCTGACTGGCCTGCTGTACTCGCCTCCGTAGGAAGCCGCCCACTTCGAGATGCCCGGAAGAAGCGAGCCCGATATATCCTTCGCCTGCGGTCCGCCGGTTTCTTCGAGCGGTGGCGGTGCGTCTCGAAACGTGATGTACCTTCCGTCGGTAAAGGCGACGGACGCGTAGAACGTGAAGTCGTCGCCCCATTTTGCGGTGCTGTCGAATTCCACGCCGCGCACCCGCGCCTTCTCCGCATTGGCAAGATAGCCGCGGAGCACGCCGACTTGCGCGTTCACGACCTGTGTCTGGAAGTCCTTGATCTCTGTATTGAAGACGGCGAGGTTGGCGGTGACGCGCGGAAGGGGACGCGACTTCAGCCCGATCTCAATGTGGCGCACTGACTCCGGTCGAATTGTCGCCGCGCTGACGATGGGGTTCCCGGCGGCATCCGCCGGCAGGCCGCCCAGGTTGAGACCGATTGGCTTGAAGCCCGTGGAGTACGTGGCATACGCATTGGCGCTTTCTGCAACGTCGTAAGCCACGGTCAGCTGCCCCGATACATTCGAGTCGCCCACACTTGCCTTATAGGCTTGGGGAGAAAGGATCGATCGCTGCAGCGCGATGAGTGCAGGGTCGTCGGTCTGAAGTCCGCCGTAGACGTCCTGGTTGTAGTCAACGTCCTTCCAGTCGTAATTGAATCGCAGACCGGGGATGATTCGCCAACGATTGGTGGCTCTCCATTCGAGCTGGCCGAAGGCCGCCGCACTCACATTGTTGAAGTCGAACTTAATGTTCTGGCCGTATCCGTCCAAAAGCCCTGGTGTCAGTGCCTGAGGAGTGGGCGACAGCAGGAATCGGGCCGCCGCCCAGCCTTGCTCCTGCTTGTGGAAGGGTGCAGTCCTGAGCGTCTGGCCAAAAACAAAGACACCGGCAACGTAGTTTACCCGGTCGGATACTCTTGCCGCGTACCGTACTTCCTGTGTCCACTGGTTCTGCCTGGAAGGAGCGGCTGAAACGGTGGTCACCGGCAAGGCGATGAAGTCCCGGTCGTTGGAGGGGTTCCAGTTCCAGAAGCGCCAGGCAGTAATTGATGTTAGCTGGCCCCGCCCAACGCTCCAGTCGACAGTAAACGACGCTCCGCCCAGGTCCTGGTTCGAGCGCCAGGGTGTGTCCGTGTCAATGAGGCGATCAAAGGCGTTGAAGCTCGGCGGCTGATACCCGAGGTCCGCTGCGATCTGCGGGTACTGACGGCTCGGGGACCGTAGAGTGGGTGTGACGCCTGCGATCACCTGGGCGTATCCTTCGGGGCGCTGGCGCGTGTAATCCGCTGCGAACAGGGCAACCACCTTGCTGTTGGGGATGAACATCAGTTGCGCGCGAACTCCCTGATTGTTGAGGTCGTTCACGTCGTCCTGCGTTCTGACGTTGTGGAGCACCCCGTCGCGCTGGGTGCCAGAAAACGACAGGCGTCCGGCCAGCTTCTTCCCTAAGGGACCGGAAATCGAGCCTTTCGCCTGAATAAATCCGAGGTTGCCGAAACTCAGTTCGAAATTGGTTTCCGGCGTCAAACTCGGGCGACGCGTCGTAATGTGGATGGCTCCCGCTGTCGTATTCTTCCCGAAGAGCGTTCCCTGAGGTCCCCGCAACACCTCGATTCGCTCCAGATCCAGGAAGTCGAGCGTGGCGGCCGCCGTCCTTGCGTAATAGACTCCATCCACGTAGAACCCAACGCCGGGTTCCATGCCGTCATTCGTAAGGCCAAACGGAGAACCGAGCCCGCGGATGTTGATCGACGAGTTCCGCGGATTCGAAGAGTAGAACTGCACTGTGGGAATCAGTTCCTTGAGCCGGTTCACATTAAACGCCGCTGTGTCATCGATCATTTCCCCGCTTACCACGGACACCGGGATCGGAACGGACTGCACTTCCTCCTCGACGCGCCGGGCTGTCACTGTTACCTGTTCATAAACCGGCTCGGGCACCTGAGCTTCTTCGGGCGCCGCTTGGGAGACCTCCGATTCGTTTCTGCCTGGCGCCTGCGACGTTCCGGACACCGGCTGGAGCGTCAGGTTCACCGTGACGGTCTGGCCGGAAGCGACGGCGATCTGATGCAGGAGCTTCTCAAAGCCGGTTTTCTCAGCCTCAATCCGATATGTATCCGGCGCTACGGATGTCAGGCGAAAGTTTCCCTGAGCGTCTGATTGGGTTTCTGATCTTGAGCCGGTCGTCTGGCCGATCAAGACGAGTCTGGCGCCGGGAACGCCCGTCCCAGAAGCGTCGACGATGGTCCCAGTTACGACGGCCGGTGTCGGTTGAGCACTTCCGCGTTCAAGCGCGGAGACGAAGAAGACGAGGATAAGGAGCAACCGGATTTGTTTCATCGCTTGTAGTGGAGCTTACTTTCTATACTAGGTCTATAGGAGGAATCGATTTATGATGGGGTAACAGGCGTGAATAAGTCAATGGCGGGAGGGGCAATTGAGATGAAAATCTTTTTGCGACCGCCCCGGGCGCAGCGGGGAGCGGGCACTGCGGGCCCGCGATGCTATCATTTGCCTGATAAGGGTGCTCCCTGATGGCCAAACTCTACGCCGGCACCTCCGGATTCGCGTATCCAAGCTGGAAGCCCGGCTTCTATCCGGCAAAACTGCCTCAATCGAAGTTCCTTGAGTACTATGCGTCGCGGCTGAACCTTGTCGAGATCAATTACTCATTCCGCCGCCTCGTCGCTGCCAGGACTTTCGAGGGCTGGATTGCGGCAACGCCGCCGGGATTTGTCTTTGCTCCGAAGGCGCACCAGAAGATCACGCACATCCTGAAACTCAAGGATGCTGTTGAATTTACAAGAGTTTTTCTGGAGACGCTGGCTCCGCTCCGCGACGCAGGGCGCCTCGGGCCGATCCTCTTTCAGCTTCCGCCGGGCCTCAAACGGGACGACAAGCTCCTGTACGAATTTGTGCGGCTCCTCCCTGCGGACGGCCGTCATGTCTTCGAGTTCCGCAACACAAGCTGGTTTACCGATGAGGTCTACCGGATTCTGAGCGATCATAATGCGGCCCTATGCCGCGCCGAATCCGATAGCCTCACCACTCCCGATGTGTCGACCGCCGACTTCGCCTATTTCCGCCTGCGAAAGTCGGAGTATACGCAGGAGCAGCGCGACGCAATGGCCGATCAGGCTCAGGCGCTGCTTGCCGGGAACCGCGACGTCTATGCCCTGTTCAAGCACGAGGAAGATCCGGCGGGTGCGCTGTACGCGGTGGAGCTGCTCGGGCGGGTGAACGAATCCCGCGCGGAGGAAAGCGTTCCCCGGTAGCTGCCGGTTGCGCATCTGAAAATTACGACCGCAAGGCCGCGGTCATCGTCCCGTACGCCAGACCGGCGAACTGCGCGTTGTTGAGGATTTCTTCGGGACGGGCGGCTTGCGGCGCCGGATAACCGGCCTGCCGAAGCCATGCTGCCGCCTCGGCGGCTGTCAGCGGGGCGTCCCGGTCGGCCGGTTGTGCAGGCGTCTTCCTGCGCTCGGCTTGAAGCACGCGCGACAGCCGGTCCCAGGCTTCGCCTGTGGTCAGCGTCCTGTTCGGATCGGCCTTGTAGCCCAAGTTCCAGCCTCGTGCGCCGAGCCACTGGAGCGCAGCGAAGGAAGGGTGATCGAAGGGGAGATCCTCGAGGAAGTTGATCACACCGCGCCGCTCTACCAGGACCTTCTGGAGCTTAGGGACTGCCACCTTCCGCACGGGAACCTTCTCGTCGATTGCCAGGTGGGCCGCAATCCCCGCCGCTTCGCCCAGCGCCATAAAGACCGGTTCCATGCGAAGGGCGTTGTAGGCCACATGGCTGCAGGAGCAGGCTACAGGAACAAGCAGCCCGTCTACCTTCTTCGGTGTCAGAACATTGTAGGGCACTTGGAAAGGCTCGTGCTTCACGAAGAAGTACCCTTCCCGGACGCCCGGATGTGCGGGGTCGTACTTATGATGCGCGTGCGGGTCGAAGGGCCACTCGACGATTCCGATGGAAGTGCGCTGCACCCGCGTTCTTTGTAACTGAAGATTCACGTCGCCGTCGCGCTCCGTCAGTATGTAATCGCCCAGAATCCGGCGGCCCTGGCGGACGTACACCTGCCTCGGGACATGGCCATTGCTCGGCCACTCGTCGCGCGGCCATCCATACTGCCGCGCATCTTCCCGTAACGATTCGGGAACCTCCGGATCGTTTTGCAAGAGCCAGATCAGGCCAATGTTGTGGCTCAGATAGCGCTGGTAGATGGCGCGGCGGCGCTCGACGGTCGCAGTCGGCCACTCCCAGTTTTCCTCTGCCAGGTCGAGCGACTCCGAGGGAACCATCGTATCGGGATGAACGTGGTCGCTGTTCAGCTCGAACTTGCCGTTAGGCATCGGATAGACCTGAATGATGTCGCGGAAGCGCTTTGCCCTTCCGGCCCGGATGTCTTCGAGTACAAAGTGATAATCCTCGCGGCGGTAGTCCTTCGGTCGCTCGATGGGAATGCGTCTCTGCGGGTCGTTCGTCACGTGGAAGCGGAAGCAGAAAGCCTGGGTGGCGTTGTCGGCCTCGCCGGTCGAGCCCGGCAGAGGCTCCGTTTCGCCGAAGCGCATGTAAATGCGGCCGGCATACTTCTCCCCATATTCGGCCCGGCTCTCCCTTCCCGTTCGGAAGGGCGCCCCTGCCGCGGCGGCAAGGTCTCCTTCGTAGGTGGTGTCGATGAACACACTTGCGTTCACCTTCACCGTTTGTCCCGGCCGCGACGTGTCTGCGAACTCAGCGCTGGCCAGCCGTCCGCGCTCGACGTTAGCCCGCTCGAGTTGGTGCTGCAGCATCAGCCGGATTCGCCGGCCCTCTCCCGCAATCATGTCGTGGAAAATCTTTTCGGCGGCACTGGCTTCATACCAATAGCCGTCGCGGCACAGCTTCACATTGGGCTTTTCGGGATTGTTCCTGTCGAAATCTTCGTAGTACCTGACCACTCGCCGAGTAAATTCATAAAACAGTCCCCCGACTGCCTGGCGCTTGCCAATGTCCGCATTCGTCAGCCCGTTCGAGACGATACCGCCGATGTGGTCTTCGTGCGCAAGGAGAATGACATTCCGGCCAAGGCGGGCAGCCGCGACTGCCGAAGCAATTCCTGCGGGCGTCGCGCCATAGATCGCGACATCACACGAAACTTCCGAAATGGTGGCGGTCCTGCCAGGCGAGCTTGCCGCGGCTGCGCCCGCAAGTGTTCGACGGAGAAACCCGCGCCGGGAAACTGTTTTCATGCCAACCACTTTATCGCAGCAGCCACGTCGTACCGTGAAATCGCTTGGGTGGACATCCTCGATCCGCCGGACTAGGCTGAAAGAAGCACTCCCCGAGGGAGAGCATTCCGATGCCGATCGCAGCAGAGCCTCTTCAAGGTGACGCCAGGCCGCTCACTCACCTGAGCGAGGAAGAATCGATGTTTCAAGCGGCGGTGCGCCGTTTCGCTGTGGAACAGATTGCTCCTCACGTTCGGGAAATGGACGAACAGGGGATTTTTAGGAAGGATCTCCTGCGCCAGATGTTTGAGCTTGGCTTGATGGGCATCGATATCCCCGAGGAATACGGGGGCCAGGGCGGGACCTTCTTTCAGGCGGTGCTGGCTGTCGAGGAGATTGCCGCGGTGGATCCTTCGGCCGCTGTGATCGTTGATGTGCAGAACACGCTGGTCAACAACGCGGTACAGCGGTGGGCGAATGAGGACCAGAAGCGGCGTTACCTGCCGAAGCTGGCGACGGATACAGTCGGAGCGTACGCCCTGTCGGAAGCAGGTTCCGGATCCGACGCCTTTGCCCTTGCGACGCGCGCCGTCGATCAGGGAGATCACTTTGTACTCACCGGCCGGAAGCTTTGGATTACGAACGCGGCGGAAGCGGGCCTCTTTCTGGTATTTGCGAACGCAAATCCGGAGGCCGGATACAAAGGCATCACCTGCTTCCTCGTCGAGCGGGACTTCCCCGGGTTTCAGGTTGGCAAGAAGGAGGATAAGCTTGGCATCCGGGCGTCCTCAACGTGTGAGCTGATCCTTGACGGTTGCCGCGTTCCGAAAGAGAACGTGATGGGTGAAGTGGGCAAAGGCTACAAGGTTGCCATTGAAACGCTGAACGAGGGGCGGATCGCAATCGGTGCCCAGATGGTTGGTTTGGCGAGGGCAGCCCTCGGACACGCCATTGCCTATGCGAAGCAGCGAAAGCAGTTTGGAAAGCCCATCGCGGAGTTTCAGGGCGTTCAGTTTGACCTTGCCCGCATGGCCGTGGACGTCGAGGCCGCCCGGCTGCTTGTTTACAACGCGGCCCGCCTGCGCGACGCCGGAAAACCGTTCGTGACCGAGGCAGCCATGGCAAAATATTTCAGCTCCCAGATTGCGGAAACCGTAGCGTCCCGCGCCGTTGAAATCTTCGGCGGCGTGGGATTCACGAAGGATTACCCGGTGGAGAAGCTTTACCGGGATGCCAAGATCGGCCGTATTTACGAAGGCGCAAGCAACCTCCAGCTTGCAACCATCGCTAAACAGATTTTAGAGAAACCGGTCTAAATACACGAACGTCGGAGGCATTGAGGGATTATGGCGAGATTGTTCCCGCTAGCCGCAGCCGCCGGGTTGGCGCTCGCGCTGCATCTGCCATCCTTTGCCGATGGGGAGGACCTCAGTCCGGCTGAAATTCAGCAGATCATTGAGAAGTTCGCAGCCAAAGAAGCCGAGTTTGCACGCGCCCGGGAAAACTACACCTATCGCCAGAGCGTCCGCTTCCTGGAACTCGATAACGGCGGGAACGTTGTTGGGAAATGGGAAGTGGTTTCGGACATTATCTTTGGAGGGGACGGGAAACGCACCGAACGCGTCGTCCGGGCTCCTGTGCCCACGCTCAGGAACATCATTCTCGAGCCCGAGGACGAGCAGGACCTGCGCAATGTGCAGCCGTTCGTCTTACAAACCAAGGACTTGCCCAAGTACGACATCCGTTATCTCGGCAAAGAGACGCTGGATGAGATTCCCTGCTATGTGTTTTCCGTAAAGCCCAAGAAGCTTGAGAAGGGAGAGCGGTACTTTCAGGGGCAGATTTGGGTGGACGACCGCGATTTGCAGATCGTAAAGACGTACGGGCGGGGTGTTGGCATCAAGCGCAACAAGAACAGCCAGTACCCCAAGTTCGAGACCTACCGCGAGCAGATCGACGGCAAGTACTGGTTCCCGACGTATACGATTGCAAACGACACGCTGCACTTTGAGAATGGGTCGATTCCCATCAAGATGACGGTGAAATACGAGGACTACAAGCAGTTCAAAGCCGACACCGTCATCACCTTCACCGACCCTGCCATCGAGCAGCCGAAGCCCGAACCGAAGAAACCATAATCACTTAGGGC
>JADGHK010000046.1 GCA_019686145.1 Bryobacteraceae bacterium
GGCAGCGAGTGCGTCTGCCCGGCTTCCCGGGTTCTGCGCGACTGCGAGGACGTGTTATACCACGCGTCTCCGTCCGCAAGCGATGAAGGGTCTACAGCGTTCCCGTTTTCCTGCCAGGCAGCCGATGCCCCCGTCGTCCCTCGAAAACTCCTTGCCGCAATCAACCCGTCCGGGTCAACTCGCGCAAGCTCGGTCGTGTCCGCAGCCAGCCACCGCTGCAGCGGATTCGTTCCCTGCCCCTGACCGGCTCGAACCGTGACTGCCGTCGAGCCTGTTCCGGCTGTGGCATCGAAAACATGAAGCGTCGACGAAGGGAAGTTGGTGCCGATTCCCAGTCTGCGGTTTGTGTTGTCCCAGAAAAGCCGGCTGCTGTTCTGTGCGAGGTTGCCTGATGCGTCGACAAACGGGACTGCTCCGTTTGTGAATCCGGTGAACAGACATGTATTCCAGACGGCGTCAAAGCCGTTGGATGTCAGGCAGCGGTTGGCTGGTCCGATGGGGAGCCTCGTCCATGCCGGAGTCGATCCCTGCGCCACAATGAGATCCCCGCGAGCCGGAGCCGCAGTTCTGGTATCTCCGTGCTCGGGACTGAGCAGCGGGTGCGCAAGAGGCGGCCTCGGACCGGTAAGGCGAGGATCTTCGTTCGTCACAAAGCGGTTCGTGCCCGAAGGTGTCCCTGCTGTTCCGGCCAGCGCCGCCTTCTGCTCGGGAGTTGGATCATTTGCATTCGAATGCGTAGGGTAGTTCAAGGCAAGCTTGCTCTCGGCGATTGCCGCAACAGGACTGACGTTATAGTCGGAAACGACGCCGGCTGCGAGCGACGGCGCGGGGTACGAACCCGTTAAAGCACCTCCTGCGAGTCCCGCTGGCACTCCTGTCTGCCCCATTCGATAGGAAGCGAGCAGCACGTCGCCGGAAGCAGGAATCGCCTGAGGCGTGAAGGTGATAATGTTGCTGCTAATGCTGTAGTCGAGGCCAGGCTTCTGGAGAACGCCGTTCTTGTAGAGGCTAAGGCTGGCCGCTGGCTCCGGGGCTCCGGACAATGTGAAGACCG
The DNA here is from genome assembly GCA_019686145.1 of Bryobacteraceae bacterium. Taxonomy (GTDB): domain Bacteria; phylum Acidobacteriota; class Terriglobia; order Bryobacterales; family Bryobacteraceae; genus JADGHK01. The sequence goes on from JADGHK010000046.1 coordinate 1,055, forward strand.
CGTTGGAACCGTTGACCAAACCCGCCGGCGTCTCCCCGTCCACGAAGACCGGCGCGCTGGACGAGCCCGTGCCGCATGGACCCGCTGTGCCATCCACGCGAACGCAATCGTTCGTGTTTCCAACGACCGCCTCAAGAGCGCCAGAGGCATTGATATGAGCCACGCGCGAAGGAACAAATCCCGGTCCTCGCACGACCCGCAAGGACAATTCCTCGGTCAACCCTTCGATGTCCGAAATTTTCAGGCTGGAGGCTGGAGGCGGTGTGCCCGATCCGCCCGGCGGAAGCGCCTGCCGTACATCTTTCAATAGCAGCGGAGTCGTGCTTGGCGGAACTGACCACGTTTCAGTGAACTGCACGCGCCCGTCGCTGTTATAGCGAACCAGATAGTACGCGGGCGGATTGGCTGTGGTAGAAGGCGCAAGCTGCACCCGTAACACACCGTCGATGATCGGGACCACCACGCTCTGCGTTGCAATGTTCTGCTGATCCGCGGTCTGAAAGGAGCGCCATTCAATAAAGGCGGTTCCATTGAATCGGGTGCCATCAGCTTTATACAAAATGTCCTGAATTGTCGTCAGCGTCGGAGCTCCCTCAGCCGAGGATACGAGGAGCAGGCACATTAAGATCCAGGACAGCCGGTTCGTAACTCCATGCATAGTATTCTCCAAAAACGAAAGGCCCCGACTCTCCCGAATCGGGGCCTCTTTAGGGCTTTGTTGCGGATGGAACCGCTTTCGGCTACAGTCTAGCGGCGGGGATCAAGAATTTACGCCCTCCCGGCGCGCGCATCTCCCTTTAATCGACTGCATCGCAACGATTTATTTTTTAGTGGAAAGTCGAAATGAGAGAAGGGTGTTCTTTCACCGGCGATACGAAACCCCTCTGCGGGAGCGCCGGCGATTCAGCCTGTACAAGATGACACCGGCAGCCGCGGCAGCCAGCACGATGCGAGGCGCCGTAGTCAGGACCGGCGGCGGCACGGATACCACTCCGTCCTCATCCGCCACCGCAGGCCGCCGGACATACCGCCCCCGGGCAGGCACCGCACGATCCCAAAACGCGCGGGCGAGCTCGCGGAGATCCGCTGCCGCTTCCGGACCGATGATTGGCATGCCGTGGCCGCAGGCGATGACTGCGGGCTCCAGCTCAGCCAGGCGCCGCACGGATTCGGCTGCCGCGCCCCAGTCGCTTGTGTAATAGGCGGGAGGACCGTTCACTTCAGGACGCTGCACCAGAACGCTGAACAGGGACTCCTGTTTTGTTGTACTGATTGCATCGCCCGCAATCAGGACTTTGTCACGTTCGCGAAGGAACGACACGTGCCCGGCAGTATGGCCCGGCGTGTGAATCCACCGCCAGCCCGGAAGGTTCGGCACTGCGCCGCCGGCCGGAAGCGGACGAACCCGGTCTCCCAAATCGAGGGGGCCGCGAGGATAAAGCCCCGCGAGGAAGGCGATGGCTCCGCCGCCGACGCTCGGATCCGGCGGCGGATACTCGGAACGCCCGGTCAGGTATGGAAGCTCGAGAGGGTGAGCATAAACGGGGACGTTCCAGGACGCAACGAGCTCCTTGAGAGCGCCGACATGATCAAAGTGGCCGTGTGTCAGAAGAATGGCGTCGGGCGGCCTCGTGCCGTGGTGTTCTGCGGCCCACGACAGAATTCGGGAAGCGGAATAGGACAGCCCGGCATCGATCAGGCTCCACGATCCATCGCCGTTGGAAACGTCGAACACGTTCGCGATCAGCGTGCGGAGCCCAAAGATTCCAGGCGCAATGACGTCGAGTGATCCGACAGCGGATTCAGAAGGCTTGATCCCGACACGCATACGCCCCGCCAGGCAGTTCAGTCAAATGTTAGATCCGGAGCGAAGCGTCGTGTTTCGTGAGGAATGGTGCGCCCGGATCCCGGAAGGTCCGGGCGCGGAAAGGCTTCTTTACTGCGCTTTACTGTGCGGCTGCTGCGGCGCCCGTCTCTACCCAGCCCCTGCGTTCAGCGCTCTCAATCACCCTTTCGAGCAGCTCCATGCCCCACAAGCCGTCGGCAAACGTTGGGAATTCCACGGGCGCCGCCGGATCTGCAATTTTCCGGTAGAACCGGCGGTACACCTGTTTGTGCGTGTCGTCGTATCCCTCGCTGTGGCCGCCGGGCAGGTCCGCATAGGTGGAAGCTTCGGGCTCTAGCAAAGACGGATCTTTGACGATCATCTGGTTGGGGGAGTTGCGTTGACCGATCCAGAGCTCGTCCGGCTTCTCCTGATTCCACTGGATTCCGCACTTGGTGCCGTAAATCTCCACTTGGAAGCGGTTCTTGCAGCCAGCCGAAACCTGGCTCACCGTGAACGCGCCCCTGGCGCGATCGCCGAGGTGAAGGAGGACGGCGCCGAAGTCGTCGGTGTCAATCGGCACCTCGTCGTAATCCTCGGGCCTCAATGTCTTTCCTGCGAAAGTCTGGATGGAAACCTTCGGCCGCTTCCGAGTCTTGTGGAAGATCGCAAGGTCGGCGCAAAGCGCGGTGATCTTGAGTCCCGTGAGGTGCTGGATCATATCCATCCAGTGGGAGCCGATGTCTCCCATCACCCGGAGCGGACCGTTATGCCGCCGCTCAATGCGCCAGTTGTAGTCAGTATCGTAGAGCAGCCAGTCTTGCGAGTAAGTGCCTTGCACCACGAGAACGTCGCCCAGCTCTCCGTTGGCGATCATCCTGCGGACATGCTGAAGCACGGGGTAGTAACGAAGGTTGTGATTGACGCAATGCACCACACCCTTCTCCTCCGCGATCTTCAACATCTCGCGGGCTTCCGCCGCGGACATAGCTAGCGGCTTTTCACAGAGGACATGCTTGCCCGCAAGCATTGCAGCTTTCGAGATTGGATAGTGCAACGCGTTCGGCGTGCAGACATGAACAGCTTCAATCGAGGGATCCGAAAGGATCGTGTTGTAATCGGCGGTGCTGCGTTCAACCCCGATGGAATCTGCAAACCGGCGAGCCTCCTCCTCGGTGGAGGCCGCGACCGCGGCAATCTCGACATTGCCCAGGCGGCGGATGGCTTCCGAGTGGACCTTGCCCATGAATCCGGCGCCGATCACGGCTGTTCTGATCTTTCGCATACTTATGTTGGTCCGTCCTTTCTCATGCGCTAACCGCGGCCGGGGCTCCAGCCTGGAAGGCTGCATACTCCCTTGCGGCCGGGTCATTTCCCGCGTTGGTTTACGCCAACTCAACACTCTATCGCAAATGCTGGTAGACTGGGGACAAACGCCGAAATGTTGGTGAAAATCCGACTGAGCCAGGGCCCGACGGTTCAAAAGAAGGCTAGAAAGAACCAGCGCCTGGCGCTGGCCTTCGCCGCGTTGCTGACGCCGGCAGCATTGATGGCCGGCGTGCTTTGCATCTGGCGCATTGGGGCCGATTTAGGTTTCACCGGCTCCTTCGCCATTTCGGAAGGGATCTTCTCCCGCTGGCAGGTATGGTTTGCCATCGCGGGCGCTGTCGAAGGTCTGGCGATTCTGCTGACGCGATATGGGCGGGCCGACGCGGCCCTCACTCAAGAGCGGGCGCATACCTTATCAAAATCTTGATCCCTCGCACATGAGATCCGCTCCGGTTGCGGCAGGCGAGGCGTAGGACAACATGCCGTCTCCACCTGCCGAGACCGGCAGACGGCGCTGCCGGCGGGGTGGGCCGCGCTTTTAGGGCGCCTTCGCTGCCTCCTTCTGTTATCCTGATTCTAGGGCCTAGGGATTACATGCCGTATCCATATCGGTATCGAACGGCCGGTTTCTCCTATTCGGGCAGCATTCCGCCCGGCGTAAAGTGGCTGCTGATCTCGAACATCGCGATCTTCCTGCTGTACTTTCTGACCGCGCGAACTGCTGCCGAAGGTATCTTCTCCCTACTCGCGCTGGTGCCGAGAGCGGTGGTGACCGAACTCGCCGTGTGGCAACTGGTCACTTACCTGTTCGTACACAGTCCGTTTCATTTTGGCCACATCCTGCTCAATATGCTGGCGCTTTGGATGTTCGGCTCCGATCTGGAGCGGACGTGGGGAACGAAGCGATTCCTTCAGTTCTACTTCCTCTGCGGTATCGGCGCGGGACTCTGCGTCATCCTGGGCAACTACCTCTACGGTACGCCCGACACGCGAACCATCGGCGCTTCGGGCGCGATTTACGGAATCATGATGGCGTTTGCGCTCCTGTTTCCGGACGCAACGATCATCTTTGTCCTCTTTCCGATCCGCGCCAGATATTTTGTGATGATTCTCGGCGCTATGGCGTTCCTGAGTTCGCTCCGGATGAGCGGCAGCGGCGTGAGTGACATCGCTCATCTTGGCGGCCTGATTTTCGGCTTCGCCTACATGAAGTGGGACAGCCGCGTCAGGTTTGACCTGCTGGGCTCGATCGAGCACCGTTACCACCGCTGGAAGATGGAAAGGGCGAAGAGGAAATTCCAGGTATACCTGCGGAAGCGGGGCTCGGACGACCCATGGGTTCAATAGAACCAGGATTTGCGCAACAGCAGCCGAAACCGTAAACTCTTCCCGGGACGTCTACTTTGGATATAGACTTGTGGGGATGCTTTTTCCACCTTGCTTCGGAGCAGCCATGAACAGACTAAGATTTATCGCGAATCTGCTGGCCATTTGCCTTCTGCCAGCGCTTAGCGTTGGCATCGCGCAGGAAGGACCGAAGAAGGAACGCGGCGAAGCCGTGGCCAGACCCAGAAAGCAGGGCCAGGCGGCGGAACCGGAGCAACCCAAGATCCCCTCACAGTTCAAGAAGAAGGGCGATCTCCCCCCTGAGGGCACAGCGACTTTTCGCAGCGACGCAACAACGGTCTCGGTAGACGTCGCCGTGCTTGACAACAAGGGCCGGTTCATTCCGAACATTCCCCAGGACAGGTTCCGCATTCTCGAAGACGGCGTTCCGCAGCAGATTACGAGCTTCTCCATGGGCGAGGCTCCGATGACCGTCGCGATGGTCATCGAGTTCAGTAATCTGTTCCAGCAGTATTGGACCGAATCCTGGTATCAGACGCTGACAGCGGCATACGGCTTTCTGGAGACGCTGAAGCCGGAAGACTACGTTGCGGTGGTGGCGTACGACCTGCGTCCGGAGATTCTGACCGATTTCACGCAGAACAAGCAGGAAGCCTATCAGGCCATGCGCCGGCTGCAGATTGCAGCCTACTCCGAGTCGAACCTGTTCGACGCCATCACGGACACGGCGGAACGAATGTCCGAGATCGAGGGCCGAAAGGCAATCGTCCTTATCTCGAGTGGCATCGACACGTTCAGCAAGCTGACCTTTGACAAGACGCGCAAGATTCTCCAGGGCGCGGGCGTGCCGATTTACTCCATCGGACTGATGCAGGCGCTCCGGGAATGGTATGACGCAAGGGGATACCTCGGCCCGATCGCGCGTCTCGACTTTCTGCAGGCGGACAATCAGTTGCGGACCTTCTCCAAGGAAACCGGCGGCCAGTCCTTCTTTCCGCGGTTCTATGGTGAGTTTCCTGGAATCTTTGCAGCAATCTCAGACGCTCTGCGCAATCAGTACTCGCTGGCCTATCAGCCGACCAACCAGGCTCGCGATGGCAAGTTCCGCAAGATCAAGGTAGAGCTGGTGGACCCGGCTACGAATCAGCCCTTGCGGATCGTGAACGAGAAAAACAAACCCATCAAGTACACAATCATCGCAAAGTCGGGATATACCGCTCCACGCGAAGTGGAGTAGTCCGTGAGGAAGGCAGGTCAGAGACAGGACCAGAAGTCTCATTCAGCCTTTGGATACACGCATTCCGCGGAAGTCAAGTTCTACATCTCGCCTCTTTACAAACCGATACGAGTTCGTTGACACGCTGTCACAGCTTTGTTACTGTCGCGAAGTCTGAACTGCATGGGTGCAATCACTCCTCAACTATCCGCCTCGTCGACCCGGATTCTCCTCGTGGATGACAACACGGACGGTCTGGCTGCCCGGAAGTGCGTCCTCGAGGAGCTCGGTTATCAGATAACCACCGCTTCCGGTGCGCTTGAGGCGCTGGATGTCTTTCAACCAGGAGCGTTCGACCTCATCATCACCGACTACCGCATGCCGATGATGGACGGTGTCGCCTTCATCGAGCAGATTCGGGCCCGGGAACCGAAGGTTCCGGTCATCCTGATCTCCGGCTTCGCGGATGCTCTCGGATTGAACGAGCAGAATACCGGAGCGGACGTCGTGATTCAGAAGAGCGCGACTGAGGTTGGCCACCTCGTACGAGCCGTGAATCGGCTCTTGAAGCGAAAAGCGCCTCCACGGAAACCAGTCGTCGCGCAGCGGAATCTTAACCTTAAGGCCAACCCAAAGGCCAAGTAGCCATTTCCCGCGGCCTATACTGGAAGTATTATATGAAGTACCGGAAGATTGCTGTCGGGAGTTGTGCACTCCTGACAGCACTTCTTTACCCTCTGACCCTTTACACCCAGAAGGGTTCCTCAAAGCCGGCCAAACCTGGCGCAACAGTTGTTCAAAAGCCAGCTGTCCCTCCCGCCGCAAAGCGCGCAGCCCCGGAAAAGCCCGACACGGTTGAGCGCTGGATGCGATCGCTCCCTCTGGAAAAGAAGGTCGCGCAACTGGTCATGATCACCTCTTACGGCGAGCTTCCAAAGCGCCGCGCCCGCGAGTACCGCGAATATGTCCGGCTTGTGCGCGATGTCGGCGTGGGCGGGGTAATCGTTGTGAATCGCGTGGAGAATGGGGGCATCCGGCGAGTCGACCCCTACGTTATGGCCACGTTCCTGAATCGCATGCAGCGGCAGGCGCGCATCCCGCTGCTTGTGGGCGGAGATTTCGAGCGCGGCGCTTCGATGCGCGTCGCGGACACAACGAAGTACCCGCACGCAATGGCGTATGCCGCGACCGGCGATTTAGAGGCAACGCGCCGGCTTGGGGCGGCCACAGCCCGCGAAGCAAGAGCACTCGGCGTGCATTGGGTTTTCGCCCCGGTCGCTGACGTCAACAACAATCCTGATAATCCGGTCATCAACATCCGCTCGTTCGGAGAAGATCCGGTATCCGTCGGACAACACGTCCGCGCGTTCATCGAAGGTGCGCGCCGGGAGAAAAAGCACCCTGTGCTTCTGACCGTCAAACACTTCCCTGGCCATGGGGACACCGTCGTCGACAGTCATAAGGGCATGCCGCGGCTCGACATCAGCCGCGAACGAATGGATGCGGTTGAGCTGGTGCCATTTCGCGCAGCTATCGACGCCGGCGTTGATTCCGTCATGACGGCGCACATGGCTGTCCCCGCAATGGAAAGCGAGGAGATTCCGGCAACCGTCTCCCGTGCGATCCTGACGGACCTTTTGCGCAAGGAGCTCGGGTTTAAAGGGCTTGTCGTGACCGACGCCATGGATATGAGCGGATTGTCCCAGGAGCTTCCTCCTGGCGAGGCGGCCGTCCGCGCCATCGAAGCCGGCGTCGATCTGCTGCTGATGCCGCCGAATCCCGGCGTGGCGATTAAGGCGGTCGTGGAGGCGGTACAGAAAGGGCGGATTACGGAGGCAAGGATCGATGCGAGCTTGCGTCGCCTTCTGTCCGCCAAAGTACGTCTGGGATTGCACCGGCAGCGTCTGGTGAACCTGGAAGCGATCGCCGACACGCTGGATTCCGAAGAGGCACTTGCGGAAGCCCAGAGCGTCGCGGATCGTGCCGTGACCCTCGTGAAGAATGACTACGGGCTGGTTCCCCTGAAGAATCCGCAAACGGCGTCGTTTTTCATCCTGACCGAATCCCGGTTCACTTCCCAGGGCCGCCGGTTGATGGAGGAGCTCGCTCGCCGGGTTCCGAGAGCGCGAATCCAGCTGTTTGCCCCAAGCGATGGCCTGGCGGAGTTTCGCGATGCCGCGGCGAGAGCAGCCTCTTCGGAGAAAATTGTAGTATTGGCTTTTGTGAGCTCGGCCAGGGGCGATGTTCCCTTGCCGGGCAACTATCCCTTTTTTATGAACCAGCTGTACGCAACGCACCGTCCGATCGTGCTGGCATCTCTCGGCAGCCCTTATCTTTTGCAGGGATACCCCGCCTCTTCGGTTTTTCTCACCACCTGCAGCCCGGTCGAACCGTCGGAGGCAGCGGTCGTCCGCGCTTTGTTCGGAGAGATTCCAATCACAGGCCGTCTCCCGGTTTCGATCCCTCAGCTGGCAAAGGTTGGGGACGGCATACAGTACACTGGCCAGACAGTTTTACCACAGCCAACCACTTGAAGATCGACTAGAAGGAGCGACACATGCTGAACATCACGTGGCTAGGGCACGGAACCTTCCAATTGCGCCTTGAAACGGGCGAAGTCTTCGTGATGGATCCGTGGGTGACTGGCAATCCCGCGCATCCGGAGAAGCACGAGTTCGATCGTATTGACGCAATTCTCATCACGCACGGTCACTTTGATCACATCCACGACGTGATTCCGCTGGCGCAACGGTTTTCACCGACGATCGTCGGAATTTATGAGATCTGCCACTGGCTCGAATCGAAAGGTGTGAGCAATTGCTCCGGAATGAACAAGGGAGGATCCCAGATCGTGCATCGTGTCAAGGTGACGATGACGCACGCGGTGCACAGTTGCGGCATTCTCGACGACGGAAAGATCATCTATGGCGGTGAGGCGGCGGGCTACGTCCTTACCCTCCCCGATGGCAGGCGCCTCTACTTCGCCGGAGACACGAGCGTCTTCTCCGACATGGCATTGATTCACCAGCTCTATCGGCCCGAACTGGCGATCCTGCCCATTGGCGATCTGTTTACCATGAGCCCTTACGAAGCTGCAGCCGCATGCCGCCTTCTCAAGCCCCGCAAGGTGATCCCGATGCATTTAGGAACATTCCCTGCCCTCACAGGACGCCCCGAGACGCTCGCCGGCTTGCTGAGGGATCAGCCCGAGACGGAGGTTTGGACCCTGCAGCCCGGCCAGACCGTACAGTGGTAGCGGCCGTTTCCATTGGCGCTACCGTCTCCCCTTTTTCGATTTGCGCTGGAACACGGCGTTTGTGTTGTGCATCTATTAGTTCGATAAATGATGTACCTGCGAAAACCGCGCCTTGTTCCGGCCGTGTTTGCGGCGGCCGTCCTTCTGCCGCTTGTCCTGGAGGCGCAGCAGCAAGCTCAAACAACGCAGCAGGAGAACGAGGAACCGACAATTAAAGTCGACGTTGACGTTGTCAACATCCTGTTCTCCGTGCGCGATCGGAAGGGCGCCCTGGTTCCAGGCCTCTC
>JADGHK010000047.1 GCA_019686145.1 Bryobacteraceae bacterium
GTGTATGCCGGGTGTTCGAACGGAATCCGCCGGTCCGCGAAATTTTGAGCGAAACCTCCCCACGCGGCAAAGTCAAGTTTCTCTGCCTTGCGGATCTGCGTCAGGTAATTTTCGAGGCGGGTACCTTTGGCAAGCAGGCGGAAAATTCGCGTCTGATCAAGGACATTCACGTGGTCTTTCCAGACCATGTAATCGATTGGCGACAGCTTCTGTCCGTCGCCAACCAGCGTTGGTGTCAAACAGGTCACCCGATATCTCATGATGTTGTCCGCAGAGGAATCGGAATTGTAAACGCGAAACCGGCGCGGAAGACGGGGTGAGGGAAGTGATCCGGAGCTACGTTCTTCGCCTCGCCGCGGAGCGGCTTCTCGGAGACGAGGACGGAACCCTCCGCCACCATACGCAGAGATTTTTTCAGTTCTCCCCAGCCGGCCTGGCTTTCGACCCTCCCGCCGCGGGTCAGCAGCGTATAGTTGCCGCGCTGCCAGTCAACGGCATCGGCCGCAGCAGGCGCAAACAGCGATAACATCCACCAGGCGGTTCCAGCCGGAGGAGCCCCCTCCGCCCCTTCCTGGTTCAACTCGGCCTCAGGCGCCGCGCCGGCAGACGGAATCAGCAGTTCTGGTAAAGCGCCCTCTGAAAACTCAGGGACTTCGGATCGGCCCCAGCCGCGGCTCCGTTCTCCGCCAAGGCCGCTATCGGCCAGCAGGCGGAAGGCGGCGCGAACCGGCTCGGACCAGCGGCTGTAAGCTTCCTCTCCTGCAAAGGCCACGGCACACCACATGCCCGCGTTCGAGGCGAACTCGAGGCAGGCTGTGGTGTAAGGCTCGCACCAGCCGTGCTGCAGCCGGTCGACGGCGGCCGACGACCGGACAGCGACGCGGAATGGGCCCGAGACAGCTCCTCGTGCCGCCAGCAGAAGACAGCCGCTGATCGGGTCAAGCGTCCACCGGTCCTCTTCCACGGGTTTGTCGGCGAGGATCGAGGCGATCAGGGAAAGGGGAGCGAAGCGGGCATCCTTCCAGCGCACCTTCGCCGACGGGACCGGGGGCCAGAGCGTCCGAGGCGGTACGGCAAACAGTTCCTGACCCTGCCAGGGAAAGCAGGAGCTGAACCGTACCGCGGGCCCGGATTCAACCGATCCGGTGGTGGCCGCAAGCCATTCCTCGAGCATTCCCAACTGCCGGAATGCGGAACAGCAGGCGGAATAGAGCGTGTCGCTGTGGTAAAGGAGATCGACGCGGTCCCGTGCGCCGGAGTCCGGTCCAAAGCGCCAGGGGCCTGTCGGGCGGAAGCGGACAAGCAGTCCGGGTGTTGCCGAATCCTGCATCGCCTATTCGGTTAGCCGCGCCAGGAAGTCCGGTGCGCTGATGGCAGCCTGAAGCCCGCCCAGGTCCACGCCGGAGGCCAGCTGCTGCTCCGCGCCCCCGTTCGAGTAGAAACTGCGTCCGCGCCACGAGAGATTCAGATTGGCGAATCGAACCCGCCCGCTGCCGCGCGATCCGCCTCCGCCCAGGCTGTCGTCCTCCAGCAGCCGCAAGCCTTCCACGAGGCGTGGTAGCAGTTCGCGGTCTTCCTCGCAAAGGATATCGAGCACCATCCGGACCTGGAACCGGGCGCCGGCGGGAACACGCTCGAGTGTTCGCGGATTTGCCTGGGAAGTAATGCGATCGACGGCGTTTTCGCTCTTGACCTCGGTCAGTTCGTCGTCGAGGTTCTCGCGCATCTGCGGGGTGATGCTATCCAGAATCAGCGGAGCATCGTAGACAGTGAGCCTTGCGGGGCTCGCGGACCGGGTTTCAATCGCCTCGCCGGAAACACGTTCCATCCGTCCGGGATTCCGCCCGAAAAGGAGGCAGATTTCGTCGTCGGGCCGGTCGCTCTGATGGATACGGACCTCCTGCCCCCGGCGGCGAGAAAGATACACGAGTTCGGAGGGGACAGCGAGCCCCAGGGCCTGCTCAAGGAGAGACCGGAGGCGTCCGCGCAGTGAACTTCCGGGGACGTACGGGCGACCGAACGCATCCTTGACGACTGGATTATCGGCGCCGCCAATCTCGAGCGAACCTTTGCCAGCTCCGATATGAAGCCCGGTTTCGCAGACCAGTTCTCCTTCCAGAATCAATTTGCCGATTAGTTTCAGTGCTGTCTGGGCGGTGTGCGAACTCATGCGTCCTCGTTATTCGTTATAAGCGACGATAGCTTCAAACAGATCCCGGAACCGCTCGTAGCCGCGGGGATCATTCTTGCGGGTCACCTGCAGCAGCAGCTTTTCGAGCGTGTCGAGGCTGCGCAGAGAGTGGCGCGCGATCGTATACGCCAGACGCGCTCTCAGCATCACGAACTCATGCTGCCGCTCCGACTCCGGGGCTCTGCAGGCCCGGCGCACGGCGTTGTAAAAGCGGCGCAACTGACTGCGCGTCCCTGAGTCCATATCCCGCATACGGCTGACGATGCCGTGCGCCTGATTATCAAGATAGAGAGGATCGGCGATCAGCTTATCCAGGTCGATCTCGGGCGGTCCCTCCGGACGCCCGCCCCGCTGATCGCGGCTGCCTTCGCGTGCCCCCTCCCGTTGGGCACGCGCTTCCCGATTGGTTTTCTCGCCTTTCCGCTCCTGCTGCTGTTGGGTTTGCTCTGCCATGAAATCAAGCCTCTGTCAGTAAACTGGCCCATTCCAGAGCCACACGCCCTGCCGGCCGCAATCGGCCTTGGGCAGGGTTTCTGCCGAGAAATTCGCTGGTGAGCTCGGACCGCAGCTTGAGCAGCTCGCGCTCGCGAGTCGGCCCGAGCACACGGCTCAACCGGCGATGAAATCGCCAGGGTCTCTCAAACCGTTCGCCCTTTCCACGTCCGCTTTTCGGGCCGGAGAGCGTCCCTTCCCGGTAAAATGACCCGATTTCGGACAGGAATTGCCGTGGACACCCGAACTCTTTGATCATTTTCGTCATGGTGTCCTTGATGCCGGCGGCGTCGCCCACACCTTTCCACTCGAGAGTCTGCCCGAAAAGGTGAAAACTGTCTCTCGCGGTGCTCTTGGCAATCTTCAGCATTCTGCCAGCATCGTCGTAAACGGAAGCAAGGGTCGCCTCAGCGCTTGGAGCAAGCGCCAGCGCCATGGAGATGGTTTTGCCCTCGGGCCCAGGATATTCCTTTAAGGCCTCTTCGCTCAAGCGATGGAAGAGCCGCTGGATCTCCCGGGCAAGCAGGATCAGGCTATCCCAGGAACCGTAAACGGCGAAGTCATCCCCGCCGGAATAGAGAACCGTCACTTTGCGCCAAAACTCGGGGAGCGAGCACAGGACTTCCAGTTCTCCGGCGAAAAACTGCTTGTAAACGACTGAAAGCTGAATATGCTCTTCGATGGTCTGGGCGCGGCGGAGACGAATTCCGAAGTTGTCGACGTCGCCTCGGAGAACACCCCAGACGTGCCGGCCCTCTGCCCTCATGGCGAGGGTTTCGAGACTCGCCGGGAGGCGGCCTTCGTCATCGAGGGCGGTGTGACGGGCGACGGGAATGGAATCCGGACCGCTGCCGATCGTCCATTGATGCTTGCCGCTGCCGATTTCAATCCGTCCCGGATTCTCCTGGGACCAGCCGACGGTCCCGGCGTCCCGCAGATTGACGAACATTTCCTGCGAGAAATAACCGTCGCATGCCACCGGAGCAGGTGGATCGAATGGCTCAAAGAGCGAGGATGCGCCGGCAGCCGGCGTTCCCCGCTCGCGGGACATCGCTTCCGTGATCCGCTTGCGGACGTCGCTCCAGTCTCCAAGATTTTCCGTGCCGGCCCACACAAGCTTCAGTTCGCCGCCGCTCATTTGCTGAATTTGCGCGTTGGCGTTCGCCAGGAACTCCTCGGCCTGCTGCCGGACTTCGAGGGGCAGAACCACCAGAAACTGGCCGCCGCCGCTCGAACCGAGAAGAATCCGGGCCAGGCCCAGCTCCGCAAGTAAGGCTCGCGGAAGGACTTCGGTCAGCAGTGTCACCCAGCGGGAGCGTCCTGGCAGAGGACTGGCGCCGGCTTCGACATCGCTGCCGTGGACCCCGGAAAGCAGAAAAGACTCGATTCCGAGTAGCTTCCCCTGCAAGAAGTACTGAACTGACATGAGTGGTCGGATTACGAAAACTCCAACTCTAGCACACCGATCCGGCGAATGGAACGATTGCCGGTTTCCGTTACTTTTCCTTGATTGTGAGAGCGTCCACCTTGGAAACCGTGGCTCGTCCGGCGGAATCGGTTGCTTTGATCGTATAGACGGCGGGGCCGGGCGTGGTCGTCACGCACATCCTCTCGGATGGTTTGACGGGCCCGACGTTCGGCTCGATCTCTACTGCGGTCGCCCCGCGAACCCCATAGCAGATCGTAGTGAGCGATCCAGGAGACACAGCGGGGGTTGCGGAGAAGAAGAGGATTTGGGGGTCGTCTTCCGGCGAACCTCCTTCCGGCTTTGCCTTCGCAACACCCTGCACCGCCACCTGGAGTGTTTCTGAGATCTCCTTCCCGTCCGCGCCTTGGGCAACGAGAGTGAACCGCGTCGTCGTTTGCGGGGAAACTGAGAAACAACGGTTCAGGGAGGGTTTGAGCTCCTCCACTGGCGGATCCAGACGTACCTGCTTCGCTGCCTCCACTCCGTAGCAAAGAGTGGTCGATTCTCCCTTCGCAATCACCCCAGGACTCGCGTAGAACTGGGTGATCTTTACCGGGTCCGTCTTGGCCGCCCGCCCGGTATCCTTTGAGGATTGGGTGGAACATCCCAGACTGGCCAGCGAAGTCAGGAATACGATCTGCCATCGTTTCATTCCATCGATTGTATCGATCCCGCCCGGAATTCCAGTAACCGCTCCACCCGGTGTCCATCTAGAAGAAGAACAGGAGGACCTTCCGTTGGCGAAAGTGGTGGTCGTGACCGGGGCGTCAGCCGGGGTGGGCCGTGCGACTGTCCGGGCGTTTGCCCTCGAGGGCGCGCATCTCGGGTTGATCGCAAGAAATCGCGAGCGGCTGGAACGAGCCAGACGAGAGGTGGAAGATGTCGGAGGGCGAGCCCTCGTACTGCCTGCCGATGTGGCCGATGCGCGCGCGGTGGAAGACGCAGCCGATCGCGTGGAGCGGGAACTTGGACCGGTCGACATCTGGGTCAACAATGCGATGGCCACGATCTTTGCGCGGGTCGTCGATACAAGACCGGAGGAAGTGCGGCGAGCCACGGAAGTGACCTACCTGGGCACGGTGTACGGAACGATGGCTGCGCTGAGGTACATGTACCCCCGCAATCGCGGGGTCATCGTACAGGTCGGGTCCGCTCTCGCATACCGGTCGATCCCGCTGCAGGCGGCCTACTGCGGAGCAAAGCATGCAATTGTCGGCTTTACGGATTCCCTCCGCAGCGAACTCATCGCAGACGGCAAGGACATCCACGTCACGGTCGTCCATCTGCCTGCCTTGAACACGCCGCAGCACAGTTGGTGCAGGTCACGCCTTCCCCGGCACCCCCAGCCTGTACCCCCGATCTATCAGCCCGAGATCGCCGCCGAAGCGATTGTCTGGGCATCGAAGCAGCGCCTTCGAGAGATCCAGATCGGGTGGCCGACGGTCGCGGCGATTTTGGGCCAGAAGGTAGCGCCCGGCTGGCTTGATCACTACCTCGCCGACTACAACGTCCAGCAGACGAACGAACCGGCGAATCCAAACCGCCTGGACAACCTGTTCGAGTCCGTGCCTGGCGCCTGGGGGGCGCACGGGGAATTCGACGAAGAGTCTGCAGCCTTCAGCGTGCAGGCTTGGGCGAGCATGCATCGAAATTGGCTGGCTCCGATTGCGGGCGGTCTGGCGGGGCTGGCCTTTGGCGCCGCTTTTGAGCGGAAACGGAAGCAGGGTCAGAGTGCAGATCAGGCGACCGGCCTACGATCCGGCGCCAGGGGCCGCGAACGGGCAGTTCCCCTGAAGCGGTCTTAGCGGGACTCCCGCGCCGCCCGTTCTTCCAGCAACGCCTGCAATTGCGCTTCGATCTGCTGAATCCGGCGGGCCATCTCTTCGAGAGCCTGCCCTTCGGGGTCGGGCAGTTTGCCGTGCTCCAGCACTTCGACCGGTTCGCCACGCGTCCTTACGACCCGGCCCGGGACTCCGACGACTGTCGAGTTGTCGGGCACCGAGTGGACAACAACGGATCCGGCTCCGATCTTTACGTTGTCGCCAATCTGAATGTTGCCCAGAACCTTTGCTCCCGTTCCGATGACAACCCGGTTCCCGATCGTCGGGTGGCGCTTGCCTTTCTCCTTTCCCGTACCGCCGAGTGTGACGCCCTGGTACAGGAGAACGTCGTCGCCAATTTCAGTGGTCTCGCCGATGACGACTCCCATTCCGTGATCGATGAAGAACCTGCGGCCAATGGTCGCACCCGGGTGAATCTCGATTCCGGTGAAGAACCTTGAAATCTGTGAAAGAAGCCGCGGAATCAGCGGTACACGGGCCTTGTAGAGTTTATGGGCCAGCCGGTGAATCAGGATGGCGTGAAATCCAGGGTAACAGAGAACGATCTCCAAAACGCTTTTGGCGGCTGGATCTTCGCGAAAAATGGTTTCTATCTGTTCCCGGATCGTACCGAACATCAGACTACTATTATCGCCTGCAATCAGCTCTTCATCATTTCTCCGAGACGCTTGAGCACCGGCTCCAGCTTCTGAGGCCGGTCGAGCACGCCGCGGAAGAGGTCTCCCGTCCGCTCGAAGCGATCCAGGACGTTCGCCATACGGAAGTCGTGCGGTCTCAGCCCTCGCTTCACCTCTTTCCATTCGAGCGGCGTCGCTACCGGCGCTCCGTCGTAGGCCCGAAGCACATAGGGCGCGGCAATCGTTTTGCCTGTCGAGATCTGAAGGTAATCGAAGTAGACGCGGCCTTTCTGGCGCTTTGAGACAGTGCGCGGCGTAGTGAAGAGATCGGGAGCGTCGCCGTAGACGAGGTGAAAGAGAATCTCGGCAAACGAGCGGACCTGCTCGTACGTGTATCTGGGCTCAAGCGGGATGTAGACGTGCATGCCGTCTCCGCCGGTTGTTTTCGGATATCCTTCCACGTCCAGCCGATCGAGCTGTTTCTTGACGAGCAGCGCCGCGTCGATGATCAAGTCAAAACTGGCGCCTTCGGTGGGATCAAGGTCGATGAGCGCGTAGTCCGGATGCTCCAGGGTTCCGATCCGGCTCATCCAGGGATTCTGGTCGACGCAGCCGAGATTTGCGAGGTAAAGGAGCGTCGCCCGGTCGTCGGCTACGACGTAGCGAATCGATTCCCCGCGATGCTCGGAAGGAATCGGCTCAATCCGTACCCAATCGGGAGTGGATTCGGGCATGTCTTTCTGAAAAAAGAACGGCTCGTGGATCCCGTTCGGGTAGCGCTTCAGGGACAGTGGGCGATTGGCGAGATGCGGCACAAGGAGGTGCGCGACGGCATCGTAGTAGTTGATGATGTCGCGCTTGGTGTAGCCATCCTTCGGGTAGAAGATCTTGTCGAGATTGGTGAACTTTAAGTTCCGCCCATCGACATTCAGGGTGACTTCCTTCTTTCCGGGCGGGATCAGAGGCGATCGCCCTTCATGCTTTGCTGCCGCTTTTCGAGGTTTCGCCCGCTTTGAAGGCGCCTTCATGGTGTCCGGATCCTGAGCTACTTCGCGGACGACTTCCGATGGTTCGACATCCGTGCGCAGACCGACGAAGACCGGAGCTCGCAATCGCCCATCGCGAGTCCACTCGGAAAACTTGACCTCGCAGACAACCTCCGGGCGCACCCATGTGATGTCCTTTGCGACATCGGGCTTTCCGGCAAAGGGCGGCTCCGCCGTGATCAAGGGTTCGATCTGCCGGTAGATTGCCTCCATCATTCTGTCGTCGAAGCCCGTCCCGACGTTCCCTGCATACTCCAGAGCTCCGTCGCGGTGATACGCGAGCGCCAGCGAGCCGAAATACTTTCTCTCGCCGCGCGTGAAGCCGGCAATCAGAAACTCCTGCTGCTGCGTCACTTTGAGCTTGATCCAGGCGCCGCTCCGGCGGGACTCGTACCGGCTGTCCTCCCGTTTCGCGATCACCCCCTCGAGCTGATGCTCCCTGGCCGCCCGCAGCATCGCGGCGCCATCGGTCTCAAAATGCTCCGAATACCGGATCCGGTCGTGGGGCTTCAGTATCTTCTTCAGCAGCGCTTTTCGTTCGAGAAGCGGAACGTCTCGCAGATCGTACCCATTCCAGTAGATGAGATCGAACAGGATTAGGGTCACGGGCGAGCGGCGCGCCATGTGAGCAATCGCGTTAGGATCCTTGACCGAAATGCGGGGCTGGATCAGTTCAAAGCGGGAGCGTCCCTGTTCATCCAAGGCAACGATCTCACCATCCAGGACTGCTGTTTCAGCGTCCACGTAATGCGTGAGAATCGCGAGTTCGGGATACTGCTTATCCACGCTGAGGCCGCGTCTCGACACTAACCGTAACTGGCCGCCGCTGATATAGCAAATGGTTCTGACTCCATCCCACTTGATCTCATAGATCCACCCTGCGCCGGTGGGCGGATTCGTCCCGAGCTGCGCCAGCATCGGCGCAACGTTCCTCGGCATATCCGACTTCGCCGCGCCGGGCGGGATTTTTACGTCCTGTTGGCGTTCTTCCGCTCTCTTCCCGCGGCTTCGCGCCTTCGCATTCAGCGCGGGAGGGAGGTCGGCGGCTATTTCTTCCTGCGTGCGGCCCGTCGCTACGCTGCGCGCGTAATCTTCGATATCCCAGCCAGGGACCGCCTCGTCGTCGCGTTTCTTGATCAGGAGCCATTCATTGCCCTTGCCCCGGCCCTTCATCCGGACGAGCGCGAACTCGCCTTTCAGCTTTTCTCCGTGCAGCCGGAACTTCAAATCACCCCGTGCAATCTGCTCCTCTGCCGTAGCTGTGCCCAGCAGTTCGTATACGCCACGATCCCACAGCATCACGCTTCCTGCGCCGTAGTTGCCCTTCGGAATGTTTCCCTCGAAGTTGCCGTATTCGAGAGGATGGTCTTCCACCATTACGGCGAGGCTTTTGGCAAGCGGCTGAAGGGACGGGCCTTTGGGAACGGCCCACGATTTCAAGACGCCGCCGACTTCCAGGCGGAAGTCATAGTGAAGCCGTGTGGCATCGTGCCGCTGTACGAAAAACCGGCTGCCTCCCGGCTCCGTATGCTCCCCCGGCTTCGGCTCAGGGGTTCGATCGAACTTCCGCTTTTGCGCGTACTCTTCCAGTGACACGTGCCTTCGCTCCCTCCATCTTATGGCTTATGACGGCCGGGCGGGAGAAATCACGACAATTGAGAAACACGAGAAAATCCCCTGTTACAAAAAGCCGAAACTTGTGTCCAACAGCATGATGGAGGCAAAGCGCACTGCCGCAACTGTTCAGCCGCGGTAGCAACGCTACTGCGAGAGCAACGCTGATTGGATTCGTCCTGCTGGTCGCCGCGTTAACTGCGGCGTCTTACTGGCTGAATGGTTCGGATTACGTGAAGCGCGTGAATGTGCCAATCAGTCAGCCGGTGCCATTCAGTCACGAGCATCACGTGCGAGGACTGGGCATCGACTGCCGGTACTGCCATACAACCGTCGAGGTTTCTGCCTTTGCCGGGATTCCGCCGACCGAGACTTGTATGACGTGTCACTCCCAGATCTGGACCGACGCCGAAATGCTCGAGCCTGTCCGCCAGAGCTATCAAAACAACGTCCCGCTCACTTGGAATCGTGTGTACGACCTCCCCGGCTTCGTCTACTTCAACCACAGCATTCACGTAAGTAAGGGAATTGGCTGTTCGACGTGCCACGGCCAGGTTGACTCGATGCCACTGATGTGGCGTGTGACGCCGTTGACGATGGCCTGGTGTCTGGAGTGTCATCGAGCGCCGGAACGATACGTACGGCCGCGGGAGGCTGTCTTCAGCATGTCGTACCGGCCGCCTGCCAACCAGCTCGAACTGGGCCGGAAGCTCATTGGGGAGTACAACATTCGAAAGCTCACGGACTGCTACACGTGCCATCGATGAAGCCATCACGAATCGATCTCGAAGCGATTCGAAGCCAACTGCGGCAGGCTGAGGGAAGGGATTACTGGAAGACCCTCGAAGAGCTGACGAACACGGAGGAGTTTCAGCGGTGGGCGGAGGACGAATTTCCTCATCGCTCCACCGAGTGGCTCCGCTCTCCGGATCGGAGAGAAGCTCTGCGCCTGATGGCGGC
>JADGHK010000048.1 GCA_019686145.1 Bryobacteraceae bacterium
TCGAGTAGAACATAATCCGATTCCAAGGTAGTGTCAGCCGTGAGTTCCCCGCACCAATAGCCCTCGGGGCTTTGAAGCGATAAAAGTGCGCAGCTCTGCCGCTGGATGGCCTCCCCGACCTTTTCGGCCAGCGCTCGCTTTTCAGCGGCGTGCGAGACAATACTGCGTCTGGTGCGGGATTCCGAAGGCGCCACCCACTCAAATCCACTCATTCGGAGTACTAAACCTCATAAGACAAAGATCGATTTCCCACTCATTATCAGTATTGCATTTCGAATTCTCATGATCGAGTGGGCAGGCTCCGATCTTTCGCCAGCGGTTCCCGGCGTGAACGCATATCAATGGCGCCGATTTCGATGTGTGGTTTGATGAAGGAATACTGGCAATGAACGGCGCTGAATGTCTCTTAAGAACGCTTTTGATTAACGGCGTGAACGTCTGCTTCATGAACCCGGGGACGTCGGAGATGCAGTTCGTCTCCGCGCTGGATCGCGTGCCTGAGATGCGGGGAGTTTTGTGTCTAGTGGAGGGAGTCTGTTCGGGGGCCGCTGACGGTTATGCACGGATGCTCGGGAAGCCGGCATCGACTCTTCTTCACCTCGGTCCCGGCCTTGCCAATGCGCTGTCGAACTTCCACAACGCCCGAAAGGCCCGATCGCCGGTCATTAGCATCGTGGGCGAACACTCGACCCAGCATCTTCCTTATAACGCGCCGCTCACAGCCGACATTCCAGCCTTCGCGCGCACGGTTTCCAATTGTGTCCGGGTCCTGGAAACCCCGGATCAAATGGGACCGGCAGCTTCGGCAGCCGTCGAAGCGGCACTGCGTCCGCCGGGGCAAATCTCCACCCTGATCATCCCTGCCGACTTCTCCTGGAGCCCGGCCGGCAGCGTGGGAGAACGGGTCGACGTACGCCCGAGATCGATTCCCGGTCCGGAGAAGATCCGGCACGCGGCTTCAATCCTGAGATCGGAAGCGCGTGTCGGTATCCTTCTTGGAGGTTCTTCGCTGCTTCGGCCGGGCCTCCTGGCGGCCGGAAAGATCGGTGCAGCCAGCAGGACGTTGATTCTCGCCGATCGCAATGCAGCTCGTTACGAACGTGGCTGTGGTCTTTTCGCACCCAAACGGATCCCCTACTTTCCGGAGCCGGCGAACGATTTGCTCGCCGGCCTCGCCCATCTGATTCTGGTCGAGACCCAGCCCCCTGTCTCTTTCTTTGGATACCCGGGGCAGCGCAGTCTGGTGGCGCCTGAAGACTGCGAGTACCACGTGCTGGCGTCGCCGGAAGAGAATGGGGCAGCTGCGCTCGAAATGCTTGCTGCGGAGCTGGGCGCAGATGCGCCTCCAGCGGAGACGCCGCCATCGAACGCGCGTTCCGTGCCCGAGGAAGGTCCGCTGACGCCGTCAGTGATCGGGCAGATTGTGGCGGCCATGCTTCCCGAAGGCGCCATCATCTCTGACGAGATGGTCTCATCGAGCGAAGCAGTCTGGCCGCATCTCGGCTCCGCCTTGCCTCACAGCCACCTGCCAGTGACAGGAGGATCGATCGGCCAGGGCCTTCCAGTCGCCCTGGGCGCTGCGATCGCCTGCCCCGACCGCAAGGTAGTTGCGCTCGAAGCCGATGGCAGCGCGATGTACTCCCTGCAGGCTCTTTGGACGATCGCCCGGGAGAACTTGGACGTCACGGTCGTGATCTTCGCGAATCGCCGTTACCGTATCCTCGACGTTGAAAGGGAACGAACCAAGGCGGGGAGCTTTGGGCCGCGTGCCAACGACATGATTGACATTGGAAGGCCCGATATCGACTTCGTTCTGCTCGCTAAAGGTTTGGGCATTCCGGCAACCCGCGTCGACACCAGCCGGGCGTTTGCTGCTCGGTTCCGGTTGGCGATGGAGGAACGTGGCCCAAGCCTGATTGAGGCGGTCCTGTGCTCCTGAGAGCTCAATGGGCGCTACGGGTTAATACGAAGTCTTTCTCGAAGATCTCGTAGGACGTCCGCTGCATGCCGAGGCTGGCGTAGGTGTGTTGCGCCTTCGTGTTGCCGCCTTCAACATAAAGCCTCAATCCGCAGACACCGGGCAGATCCCTTGCCTGCTTCTCCACATGCTCGTACAGAGCTCGGAACACTCCACGCCGGCGGTGCTCGGGACTTACATAGACACTCTGAATCCACCAGAAAGTCCCGTTGCGCCAATCGCTCCATTCGAACGTGATCATCATCTGCCCGACGACACGCCGCTCGACTTCGGCAACCCAGTAGAAGCCTTTCCTCGGATCAGAGAGGACTGCTTTCACACCACATCGCAGCCTCTCGCGATCCAGCATCAGGCCTTCTGTCTCAAGAGCCATGGCGGCATTGAAGTCAATGAGCGTATCGAGGTCTTGAATCGTTCCCAGCCGGATAGTCACTGGATCGATTCTAGCCTATAGCCGAACCGTCACCGTGAGATCCCGGCCCGGATTCCCGGCGCCGCCCTGAGGCGCGGCGACAATGTCCAGATCGAGCGACGCGCCCGCCCGCAGCGGTGGCAGACCGAAGCCGTCGACGACATTCGAAATTGTGGCGCCGGGTGGAATCGTCAGAACCGCGTACGTCTCTGAGTCCTGCCGCAGCTCCAGGACAACAGGTTCGAGAGCCGGCGCCTCACGGACGGTCGCGAATATGTCTCGTACCGACTGCGTCGCATCCACAATGAGCGTCGGAACCGCATTCGATTGAACGGCAAGGTGCCCTTCCACCTGCATTGACATCTGCCCTCCGGAGAGAGTTCGCAAACCGCCGTCAACCAGAGAGGTAAATGAAAACCGGGAAGTTTCGCTATGCCCCCGGCTGTTGGTAACGAAAAGCTCTCCCAAGGCAATCCGCGCGTTGGGCAGGTAAAACGGAAAGCTGTAGTTGCCGCTCGCCGGGCTTCCGAAGAAGTCTCGAACAAACGGGAGCACGAACACTTTTCGATCAAGGTGATACACCTTCTCGCCCGCCTGGTGGCTGGACAAGGGGCTTTCATGCGACGCACGAACGACGCGGTACCGCTGCCCATCGTCGAGCACGTCACTGATTACCATGATTTCCCGGCCCACCTGCAGCCAGTGCCCGGCTTGACCAGGGCCAGGCGCATTCAGCTCAACGTACTCCGTCTCCTCGTCCATCGGTACAGCCAGCTCATACGGGTTTGGGCTCTTCAGTTCGTCCCAGTAGCCTACGGAGAACGTCCCTGCAGTAATGCTTCGCGTATTCTCCAGGCTGGGAAATCCAATCGCCAGAAGCTCGACATTACCCCGCCCGGCTACCGAAAGACCAAACACTGGCGCATCGGGCTTATCCGCGTCGACAGCCGCGCCGCCAATGCGCCATCGCGTAACTGGCGATAGTTCCAGAGAGCACTCATCGCCAAATACGTTCGCGCTCCTGCCAACGATATGAATCGTGGCTCCGCCGCGGTTCGGCACTTCGAACTCCACGGGGCTCGCCGGCGTTTGAGCAGCAAAATGCCAGGCGGATTCGGCAACGCAGAACTTGCTGGTTCCGTCCGGCTCTACCACCCAATTGGAAGACAGAGTAAGAGTCGTTTCGTCGTTCGAGAGAACAATCGCCTCTTGCCCGGCTCCCCGCCCCGCCGTGATCCGGACCGTCATCCCCTTGTGCTCATCCGGCACCATCTGGAGAGTGCCATTTCCGATCGTGTTCCTTGAAAAGATCTCAGTGTCCGTCTCCGGGCGTGTCTCCAGGCGCCAGTAGAAATTGGCATGGTCGTAATTCGCATCCGGCGGCCGGATCGCCTCGGCCTCCAGGCCCTCATCGACAAAGGTTGCTGCGATCGGCTGATTGGAAGCGATCCTTAGAAGTTGCGCAGGTGACAATCCGCGGTAAACATGGAAGCCCGCTGCGCCAGCCGGGAAGCTTAAGTTGTTCAGCGTCACGCGATTCGTATCGGTCCCTGACGGGATGCGAGCCCGGGCGACAAAGGAGATCCCCGTCTCCTCCCCGTGACCATCCACGGCCGAGACCGCGTAGTAGTACGTTTGGCCTCCAGGCAAACTCCCGCCCACCGTCTCGATATCCGGCGAGAAACCGAGAATCGGCAGACCGCGCAAAGCCGCCGTTGGTTTCGTGGGAGCAAGAAATCCCACCTTGAGGCGCAGGATCATAGCACCGTCCGCACCCTCGGCGCCCTGCTCCACCACCTCGTAGTCCGTTTCGCCGTCGCTCCTCGCAATCAGCCCAACGAGTGGCCGCGGAACGCGTACTTCGTACTCCCTCTGGCGCCGGCCCGGCCGCTCCAGCCCGCTGTCGGTTTCGTACCAAAGGTCTTCATGAATCTGAGCGACGATAGTCGCCGTCATGTAATTCGGCCCCGGAATGATTCGCCGGATGCGAAAAGGCTGGCGGTCAAATCCCTCCTTGAGGTAAGTAACCGTGATGATATCGCCCGGTTGAAGCCCGATCGCACGGACACTCGTATCGAATTCCACATAGACATTCCCGCGCACCGAGCGGTCCAGTTGCGTTCGTATAATCCGCGACGCCTGGCTGAAGTTCGGAATCCCGAGCGCGTTCAGCGGAGCGCTGATTTCCTGATTCGCCACAATCGCATCGTCGACATTCACTATCGACAGGCTGTCCTGCTGGTACTCGTTGAATTCGTCCTGAAACTCGACATAAAAGCGATTGGGCGTATCCGCCGTACTTCGAGACCACACGCGCAGCGCCGGCTCCCCGGATTCACGGCGCAGGATGCCCGAAAACGGCGACGAGCTGTCTCCAAACTCGTACGCCGGCCATCCGCCGTCGAGGGGCTCCGTGCTGTTGCTTCCCTCTGGCTTCTCGGGCTGCTGCAATCGCAGCGTTGTTTCCGGCCGTAGTTGCAGTCTCCCGTCGCCGCTGAACGTC
Source organism: Bryobacteraceae bacterium (assembly GCA_019686145.1). Taxonomy (GTDB): domain Bacteria; phylum Acidobacteriota; class Terriglobia; order Bryobacterales; family Bryobacteraceae; genus JADGHK01. Next base: position 4,894 of record JADGHK010000048.1, read on the forward strand.
AGTTGAAGACTGCTCCCCACCCGGATGCCGCGGACGATATCGGCGGCGCTCCTGCGTTTCGTCAGCACCAGATTGCACTGGAACCTCGGGATCATCACGGGATTTCCATGGGTATCCCGTGCCTCAATCTGTTCGGCGCAGAATGCCGCGGTCTTCGCGAAGCTCTTTACGTCAATCTCGTCCAGCCGCCATCCGCTGCGCCGGAACACATCCAGAAGCACCCAGGCAGGATTGTTGGTAAAGCTTTCTCCCAGATAGTTCCCATTCTCGTCAAAGCGCGGCAGCTTGAGCCCCTGAAGCAGCACTTTTACTCGCGGCAACGATTTTCCATCGCTGATACGGTTCGGCACGACCAGAGAAAGAAACGCCATGCTGCCGTAAGGGTCGCCCAGAGGATTCCCGGCGGAGTCCGCAAAATCGAGGTTGAACCCTCCGTTGCGCCCTCCTTTACTGACGATGTTGAACCAGCCGGTCCCCGTCATGTTGACTCCCGCCACCCCCTCCGGAATCTCGATGTCATTGACGACGACCTTCAGCACGGCTTCGATCTCACCCGCTCCCAGGAGCACCTCCATCCGGGTGAGATTTCCATCGTTCCGCGCAAACACGATAGGGGGTTCATACCAGGCGGTGCCGTATACGATAGGAACGAAATCGTTGTACCGTGCCTGGTTCTCGACAGTGCGGGAAAGGTGAGTGCCTTTCTCTCCATAGCCTCGCACCAGAATGTCCGACGGAACGAATTCCAGACCTCCGAAACGGGCGGTTGGCCGCCCTGCCGAGTCCTGGCGAAACATCCCGCGCTGCTCGCATTGCTCGCGGCTGTAGTCGCAGGACGTGAACGGTCCGTTCGTATCCAGGTTTCCGACGCCTCCCGCCACATCCGCCGAGTAGCCGCATCGATAGAAAAAGGAATACTTGCCATCCGGCCCGCCGTCGACCGCAACCTGGCGCTGCTCTGCCGTAGACGGAAACATCCACGGACACCGGCGCTGTATCCTCACTTCCGGCAGCAGGAGCCGCTGCAGGCTGAGCCGGTTTGTGAAGCTGAGCCGGATGCTTGTCTCGTTGATCTCGTCCGGAGGATTCGCGATGCCGACGAACAACGTCACGGTCTCGCTGACCGGCACTTCCTCAACCAGATCAACGAATGCGAACCGCGTTTTCAGCCGCGCGCCCTTCCACCCGCCGTTCCGCTCAATCTGCGAGAATCTGGAGTCAACATTGGAAAGTGTGAGTGAGAGGCGGGAAAGACTGTCGACTCCGTCCTCGGATCCCGACTTGAGCTCAAATGCATTGTGCCGCAATACCCGAGCTTCATACGTCTCCCCGTCAACGGTCACGCGGTGCGTCGACCAGCGCTCGATCGCCCCGGTCGGTAGTTCGCACTCGAACAGCACCAGCGGCGTATCGAGCTGCTCTTGTTCTTTCAGGACGTGAATCGGCATTGGCTACACCTCAGTGAGGCTGGATCGCAATCGAAGCAGGCAGGCGTACAGCCCGTTCGAATGCGCAATCGCGGACAACCTGTCATCGACGAACCGCGTTTGCGGGAAGACGCCGCTTTGCCCTAACGTTTTCTTGTAGGTGGAAGGATGCAGCTGAGGTTCCACCTGCAAACCAAAAATTTCCACGCTCGCGCCCGGCTCCAGCTCCACGCCAAATCGTATTTGCTCGGCGCCGCTCATCAAGCTTCCGTGACAAAACGACCGGCTCCAGCTCCCGCTCGTGCGCACCTCGACCCGGTCGGTCAACCCGCCGCTCTCTCTGATCAGGAACAAGGAGTCGCCGGAATTCGAGCGCACGGACAGGCTGAACACATACTGGTACCAGCCAGGTGCGGGAATCACCTGGGATAGCGACTGCGTGACCTGGGCGAGGTTCGTGAGCCGGACCGCCCGGTTCGTGCCCAGCGGATCGCTAATGCCCTTCGTAATCTCCAGCAATGGGCCTTTCGACCAGATTCCCGCCTCGAAGTCTTCGCTCCAGGCAAGAAGATTCGACGTTGGATCAAGGAATGTGAACGCCGCCAGCCGGCCCTCCACGTTGCGATGCAAGGTATCGAGCGCCAGCCATTCGTCCTGGCTCAATGAGGTGTACCTGAGCTCCCATTCCACGGCGGCTGCCTCGGGATCCGCCAGCTTCAGCTCCCGGCCGTCAGCCGATACCGTTTGAATCGTCCTTCTCACCAGCCGCTTCGACAGCGGGAACTGGCTGACGCAGCCGGTTGAGAGTTGCGGGAAGAAGTTCATCTCATCTCCTTGATCGTGAGTTCTGTCCTGGCTCTGGACTCGTCGTCAAACTCGAAGGTCAGTTCGTCGTTCTCCAGACTGCAATTGGGATATTCGGTGCCATCCCACGGATCCCGGAAGGAGAAGCTTCCACGGCTGCCCTGGACCGCGTTGAAGAACTCCTGGAGCATCAGCACCTCCTCCTCGCTCAGCAGCTCCAGCCGCACCAGCCATCTCCTCAGCGGCTTCCGCTGCGTGCTGATTCGCTGCTCGCTCCCGTCGACGAACCGCAAGACTTCCGTGCGAAAGTCGACGTCCCTCTGGCTCGGGTACTGCAGAATCGCCCCGGTCTTAAGCGTCGGAAAAGTCATAGGCTACAGATCCGTGACGACGTCGTTCAGCGAATGCGAATGCAGCATCGCCTCCCGCACAGCCCGCGCGATCTCCTCGCTGTGATCGAGAAAGGACCGGCTGTCCATGGCTTGCACCTGAACCGTAACCTGAGGGATAACCGGAGCGGCCTGCCGGAGGCGGGGCAGGCTGTCCTGCCGGTAATCCACTCCGAACACAGCATCTCCCGTCGCCGCCGAGACACCTCCCTCAATCCGGATCGGCGGGGGAGGAACATAAGGAATCAGCGGAGGAGGTTCTTCTCGTCCTCCGCCGCCGAAAAGACGCAGCAGCCCGGAGATAAGCGGCGATATTCCAAAGCCGCTGGTCAGCACGGATAGAAGCGGATTGCTCGATCTGCCGGAAGCCGAACCGGTCAGTCCCGACACGACGCTGGACACCACGGACCCACCGGCGCTGCTCGCGGCGCCCGAAGGCACGCCCGTCGCAATTTGCGCGACAGCCGATCCAATGCCAGCCAGCAGATTCTCCACACCGGTGCTGCCCGCTACATCGGTCGCCAGATTTCCGATCCGCCTGGCGACTGCCTCAATCGTGCTCTGTTCCGGCAGTACATTGCTCATGCCGGGCGCCGCCCGCAACAGGTCCAGTAGAAGTTTCTCAACATCATTCGTTTCCATGGCTGTTATCCTTGGCAAGTTCCGCCTCTAAGAGCAGGAAGGCATCCACCGTACGAGCGGGTAGATCATAAAGTCCCTTCGGCATCCCAATCAGTCGATGCGCCGAGTACTCCTCGAGCAGGGCGACGCTGCTGGGAGTAATGAACGAAACAGGACAGACAGTGGTAGATACGCCTCGCCTTGCCCACACGACCTTGCGCGCGGCGGCCGCGCTTTCCTCGGCAAAGCCGCATCCACGGCGGGTTTCCAGGCCGTTCTTCCTGCATTCGTCGCACCTCCACCCGGCCGGATTCGAGCGAAAGAAGTGGAAGGCGACAATCAGTTTTTTCGGTCTTCTTCCGACAGGCCGCACTCCGCCTTGATCGCCGCCAGCGCCTCAAGGCATAAGTCCTCAGGCCCCTTCTCGATCAGCTCTTCAGGACCGGCCGGCTGGCCGTCGATAAAGAGCCCTTCGACGCCGGCCAATCCCCAGCGGAGATACAGCCGGTCGATCTCGCGCGCGAGCATCGCGGCCTCGATCTTCCCTGCCGGGTCTTGCCCGGCATCCAGAAAACTGACTTTCCGGCTGAGCTCCCGTACCTGCCGCGTCAGCTCCAGGCGCCTTCCAAACGACATTCGCGCGATCTTGTAGACAACCTGCGGATTTTGGCGCGATGGTACTAAGACTGTGCTGTCGTAGTTCATGTCCTTACCCGAACGCAACTGCGATTTCGTCGTTCACCGTCCCTTGAGCGCGAGAGCCCGAGAAGCGCCACTGAAGCCTTCTCTCGCTGTCGTCAAACACCGGCACCTCCGGAACCACGCTCTTCAAATACGCTCCGAATAGTTGGCCCGGTTGTTCACCTAGCTGAATCTGAATGCTGATCGGCGATCTTTGCCGGGCGGCCTGGTACAGCTCGCGCGTGACTTCCTCGCCCTCTTCATACAGCGAAAAGCTGATCTGAACCGTTCTCCTCCCCGGGACGATGCACCGCGGGCCTTGCAGACCGAATTCACGAGACCTCAGCTCGACATCGTTGTCAATCAGAATCTCGCCATCCGTCAGCGTGAAGACTTGTTTCGGAGTACTCCCGATCCACACCTGCCCGAGGTTGCCTGGTATCACCGAGTAGTCAAAAAACGGGCCTGCCGGCTCCGCCGGATACGCTGTCAGTCCTCCCTGACCGGATTCGAAGCTTGCGCTGTCGATCACGTCCGCAGCGGGACCGGAGAACTCGAACTGGTGGAAGTCCGCGTTAATGCGAATCCGCATGCGGTCAATAGCCGCGCCGCGGATGATCCGCTGGACAGCCGAGGACGGTCCCCAGTAATCAAAAATGCTCACGCCGCTGAGGTCGTTAGCCGGCACGTATGTCATCGTCGGGAAGAGCGGCGAGCCCGCCGAGGGAGCGATCGTGAATGGGGCATTCAATTGAACCCTGGTCGCGTCAGGAATTGCTGCGACAAAGCGGATTTCCCCTCCGAACGCCACAGCCTGGTCCAGGGAAAGCCCGTGGGGAGAAGCAAACTCCAGCAACTGTGCGTTGCCGCCCGCTATCGTCGCGCCGTAGAAGCGAAGCCCGGGTGCCCCGAGCGCCCCCCGAACCAGTGCATCATGCGGCGGCACGCCATTTGTATCTCCCCAGGACGTCATGTACGTCGTCAGCTGAAAGGATGTCTCGCGCCGCAGACCGGCTGGCAGACCACCGAAGGTCCGCCCCCCCGTCTTGTCGCGTCGCTGTACTTGCTCCATCCGCTGCTCCACCGCTAACTTCACGGCCGGAAACTGCGCAGTGGCCGTAATCGCTGGCACGGTTCCGTAACTGCTCTCGATCGCCGCGTAGAACCGGTTGTCGTTAGATGAGATATAGCAGGGCATAAGTGCTTCCTATTTCAGACTTAGATTCACGTCGAAGCTGATCTTCGCCGCCTGAACGAAATTCCGTCCGCCGCTCTTTGCCGG
>JADGHK010000049.1 GCA_019686145.1 Bryobacteraceae bacterium
CCGGAAGTAAAGCAGCGAATTCGGGACAGCCGGGTTCTCGGCACACAGCGGCTGGTGCAAGCGCTTTCCACCCTTTCCAGGCGCCCCGAGGTCCTGGTGTCAGCCTCCGCGATCGGTTATTACGGGAACCGCGGCGATGAACTGCTGACAGAGGAGTCAGAGCCTGGAAGAGATTTCCTTTCGACCGTGTGCGAGGAGTGGGAACGCAGCGCGGATCTCGCGGCCGCCCTGGGAATTCGCGTCGTGAAAGCACGAATCGGTATCGTGCTGGGTCCCGAAGGCGGCGCCCTGAAGCAGATGCTTCCTCCATTCCGGGCCGGCTTGGCAGGCAGGCTGGGATCCGGCAAGCAATGGATGTCCTGGATTCACCGCGACGATCTCCTCAATCTGTTTCTTCATGTCTTGGAGAATCGGACGATCGCGGGCGCCGTCAACGCGACGTCACCCAATCCCGTCACCAATGCAGTGTTTACCGAGCAGCTTGCAAAGACGATCCACCGGCCCGCAGTCGTACCGATACCCGCATTCGCGCTCAAGATCAGGTTTGGGGAAGCGGCGGAACCGCTTCTGGCAAGCGCGCGGGTATTCCCCCGCGTTGCCGTTGAAAGCGGTTTCAGGTTTCAATACCCCGAGCTTGGACCTGCATTGCACCATCTTCTGGGCTGACTCCGTTTCGCCCCGCTTGCGCGTTTTTAGTCCGCCCGAACGCAGGCTGATAGTATTGGAGTTAGCTCTACGCTCTGTGCACGACTCCAATCGAAAAGAGATAATGCATTCGCTTCTCTGAAGCGTTTGGGAAACACACAATGGCTTGGCTTGTTCTCGTAATCGCTGGCTTACTGGAAGTTGTATGGGCCGTCGGCCTCAAGTACGCCGCCGGGTTCACTCGCCTTTGGCCCAGCGTGGCAACCCTTACTGCAATGGTCCTGAGCGTCGTTCTGCTGGGCCTGGCCGTGCGTGCTTTGCCGCTCGGCACGGCCTATGCCGTCTGGACTGGCATCGGTACCGTCGGGACGGTCATCGTTGGCATTCTGCTGTTCGGCGAATCCGCCTCGTTTCTTCGCCTGTTCTGCATTCTCCTGATCGTGTCGGGCATCGTTGGGCTGAAGCTCGTCACGTCCAACTAGCCGCCAGTCTCCGGACGGGCTGTCAAACAAAGATTTCCCTTCCTGTTCGTGCATCCCCGTCCCCTGATATGATCGCTTCTTTCCAGTGAGGACCTGATGAAGACGATACGCATCGCAATGCTCGGTTCCGGTTTCGTCGCCGACTTTTACATGCAGGGGCTGGCGAATGTAAATGGGCAGGAAGTTGTACTGAACTACTCCCGGTCAAAGAAACGCGGCGAAGCCTTTGCCCGGAAATGGGGCATTCCCGAAACGACTCAGAAGCTCTCAAAGGCCATTGGGCGAAACGACGTTGACCTGTACGTAATTGCCCTGCCGAATGAGGCGCACATGCCCGTGGCGCTGGAGCTGGCCAAGGCCCGGAAGAATCAAGTCTGCACCAAGCCGTTAGCCCGCAACCGCGCCGAAGCGAAAACAATGCTTGACGCGGTGCGCAGATCGGGCGCAATGCACGGATACGCTGAGACGGAAGTGTTTGCTCCCGCAGTGGTGAAAGCGAAGGAAACGATTGAATCGGGGGCGATTGGCAGAGTTTTATGGGTTCGCTCCCGCGAATCCCACAGCGGCCCTCACAGCCCTCATTTCTGGGATGTCGAAAAGACGGGTGGCGGCGCGATGAATGACTTAGGCTGCCACTGCATCGAAGCGGCACGATACTTCTTTGGGAAGGACAACCGTATCGTCGAGGTCATGGCATGGGGAGATACGCTCGTCCACCAGACGAAGACAAAGGGCGAGGACAACGCATTGCTGGTTCTGAAATTTGAGAGCGGAGGAATTGCCCATTGCGAGCTGTCCTGGACGACGCGCGGCGGGCTCGACCTGCGAAATGAGATCCACGGCTCGGAAGGTTCCATCTTCACCGATGTCACACGCGGAACGCCCATCTCATGCTTTACAAGCCGCCCTGCCGGATATGTCGTAGAGAAGGCGGACATCGACTTCGGTTGGACTCGCCCGCTGCCGGAAGAAGCATTCGCCTACGGCTACCAGGCGGAAATGCGGCACTTTGTCGAATGCGTGCGCGACGGTGTTCAGCCAAGGGAAACCTACGAGGATGGCTACGTGGTGAACTGCGTCCTTGAGGCGGGATATCAATCGATGCGCACCAGGAAGTGGGTGCGGCCGAAGTACTGAGGACAGCACAGGAAGTCCCGCTTGGCCTCCGGAGCTTGGGGCATAAGAGTACAACGATTATGAACGGCCTTCCGGCCGGATGTGCGGCTCCGCAGCGCCGTCTCCCGTGCTCGTGGGCCGTGGCGCTCCTGTGCTGGCGCCCTCGCCTGCCGTTGCCGGTTCGCCGTGGGTCGGCTCCTCTTCGGCTCCGCTCGTCCATGGAGGCACATTAGCCTGTGCGGTCTCCTCCTCGACAGCCGTGACAGGGATGCGTCGCCGTCGGGGCTGCCGCTCACGTACGGGAATGTACACCTTCAGCACTCCGCCCTGGAATTCGGCCTTCACGTTCTCTGCATTGATGTCTTCCGGCAGACGGATCAGGCGCCGGAATTTTCCGTAGCTACGCTCCGTCCTCTGGTATCCCTCTCCACGCTCCTCATGCTCACGACGCCGCTCACCCTCGATTAAGAGGCCCTCGCCGGTTACTTCCGCATGCAAGTCGCCCGGCTGTACTCCAGGCAAATCGGCGCTAATTACGAGCTGATTCCGGTCCCGCCACACCTCAATTGCGGGAACCCAAGCCACTGCTTCCCCGGCTCCGGCCCTCAGCCGGTCGAGTTCGTCGGCGAAACGATGTATCAACGCAGAAGGACTCATTGTTAAGAACTCGATCGGGTTGACGCCGAAGTGCGTAGAGAACGGCGGGCGGCGGACAACCGTCCGCTGTCCGCCGTGTATGCCTCGTTCTTCACCCAGGCTCGGAGCCTCCTTCTGGTTCTGCACAATAGTCACCCCTCCTCGTCTGGTGTTTTCTGCTGGGTTTACTGGCTGGCCACCTGGATCGGGATACGCTTGCGTTGCTGCTGCTGTTCTGGCGGCAGAGGCACCCGGACTTCGAGCACGCCATTCTTGAAATCGGCCTTAATACTGTCTGGATTGATGCCTTCGGGCAGGCCAATCAGGCGCTGGAATTTTCCGTAGCTGCGCTCCGTCCTCTGGTATCCCTCTCCACGCTCCTCATGCTCACGACGCCGCTCACCCTCGATTAAGAGGCCCTCGTCGGTTACCTCCACGCGGACATCTTCGGGTTTCACGCCCGGCAAGTCCGCGCTGATTGCAAGCTGGTTCTCCTCTTGCCGTATGTCGATCGGCGGCACCCAGGCTGCCACTTCGCGAGTCACTCCGGCCAGGCGGTCAAACTCGTCCGTAAAACGCCTCATCAACGCAAACGGACTCATCGTTAAGAACTCGATGGGGTTGATGTTGAAGAATGATGGCCACTCCAACCGGCGAGCGAGAGTTCCTTGCCTTTGTTCTCGCTGCAAAGCCCGTTCTTCGCTCCGGCCCGCAGATTCCTTTTGATTTTGTGCCATTACTGTCCCTCCTGGATTCGTTAGTCTTTCAACGCTGACGCAACCAGAGAGCCAATCGGCAGGTGCTCCAAGCTATACCAGGACAAACCTTTCCTTTTGAATCGCCGGAGTACTGCTGGTAAGAATTTCAGTGGCTTAGTAGTTTCTTCCGACAGACCTCGCCGCCTAAAACGGCAACAAGGCGAAACTGCCAGTTCTGTGCCGTGATCTATCTCCCGAATGGAAAAGAGCGAGTTGTCAGGCCAGGTCGCGGATGCAGAAGGATGGCGTGAGCGCTGGTCGGGCGGGTACGGAGTCATCCGGCACAAGAGCGGGACGATTGAGAACATCGCGGCACTGGGCGAGCGGCTCGGCGCACACGCGCCTTTGGGCGACGGCGTTTCCATCTATGAGTTGCTCTACGCAGCGGATCGGGTTGCCAGCGCAGCCATGTGGCTTGTGGTTCACCAAACGTATGCACGCTCTGTCTATCTGGATGGCCGCCCGCTTGTAGCCGAAGACTTCAAGAAGGACCCTGAGGGCCACGCGGGCGGATCGCTGAACATGGTCCCTGCCTATGTCGGCTATCTTGCTGCCAATGTGCTCGCCGGCCGTACCCGGGCCTGGCTCATGGGCCAAGGGCATTGCGTCTCCGCAATCGACTCGGTGAACCTGTTGTGCGGCAACATGACGCAGGCCCATGCCGCGCGCTATAGCATCAGCGATGAAGGACTTACGCGTTTCGTCCGCGACTTCTATTCCTACCGGCTGGACGAGCAGGGAAGGCCAGCGTCGCCGCTAGGCAGCCACGTGAACGCTCACACCGCAGGCGGCTTGCTCGAAGGGGGCTATCTGGGCTTTGCAGAGGTCCAGTACGTTCACATGCCTATCCCTGGAGAGGCTCTGGTGACTTTCCTCAGTGACGGCGCCTTCGAAGAACAGCGCGGAGCAGATTGGGCGCCACGCTGGTGGCGAGCCGAAGACTGCGGAATCGCGCTGCCGATCATGATCGCCAACGGCCGGCGCATCGATCAGCGGACCACCATGTCGATGGAAGGCGGCGTCGACTGGTTTGTCCAGCACCTGAGACTCAATACGTTCGACCCGATCGTATTCGACGGACGCGATCCGGCAGCCTTCGTTTGGGCGATCTTTGAGATGGAAGACCGGCTGCGCAGGCAGGTGGAGGCAATCCGTACGGGAGAGATCCGCTATCCGGTTCGTCTGCCCTATGGAATCGCTGTAGCTCCAAAAGGAGCGGGTTTTTATAACGAAGGCACAAATCTCGCTCACAACCTTCCGCTGATGACGAACCCGCGGAAGGACCCGGAAGGCGCGCGACTGTTCAACGAATACGCCCGCCGGCTGTGGGTTCCAGCGGATGAACTACTTTCCTCCGTCGAGCGGTTTCAACGGCATCAGCGCTCGAACAGACCTCGTGAGAAGGACAATCCGCTGGTCCATCGCGATGTGTCGCTGCGGGAGTTTCCGGAGCCCCGATACCGCCCGGCGCCAGATGATCGAAGAGCACGGCAGAGCTGGACTTACGCCAGCCCGATGTCCGCCGTCGACGATCTGTACGTTCGAACGTGCCAGGCGAACCGGCACCTTCGCCCCCGAGTCGGCAACCCCGACGAAATGAAGTCGAACCGGATGCTCCGCACTCTGGAGGCATTGAAGTTTCGGGTGACGGATCCGGAACCAGGCGTCCCGGAGGCCGTCGAAGGTGCAGTCATTACGGCCCTGAATGAGGAGGCGGTCGCCAACGCGGCGCTGGCGAACAAGGCGGGCATCAACATCATCGTGACGTATGAAGCGTTCGCCACCAAGATGTACGGGGCTGTCAGGCAGGAAGTGACGTGGGAAAAGCAAAAGGCGGATACGGGCCGCCCCTCGCGCTGGCTCTCGATCCCCCTGATCCTTACGTCTCACACCTGGGAGAACGGCAAGAACGAATACTCGCACCAGGATCCCACGATGGCAGAGGCAATGCTGGGGGAGACGTCGGAGATCTCTCGCGTTCTCTTCGCCGCCGATTACAACAGCGCTGCGGCATTGATGAGCGGCGTGTACCGGACTCACGGCCAGATCTGGACGGTGGTCGTACCGAAGAGCGAGATTCCAGACCTGCTGACGCGGGAGGAAGCAGAGCGGCTGCTCGAACAGGGAGCCGTGGAACTCGAATGGGCAGGATATCTGAGGGAACGGGCAGAAATCCTTCTGACGGCGATCGGGAGCTTTCAGCTTGTCGAAACCGTGAAGGCTGCCTTTCGCTTATCCGAAAAGGGCATCCCACACCGCGTCATCTACATGCTGGAACCAGCAAGGTTCCGGAAACCGCGCACCGACCGCGAAACAGAGCACATGGCTCCCGAGACTCTCCGCTGGAACTTATACCCGCCCAGCATCCGGCGCCGGCTCTTTGTCACTCATACGCGCCCGGAACCAATCCGCGGTTTACTGCAACCCCTCGTCACAGGCTCTGCTACGGCCGTCCTCGGGTTTCTCGGCAACGGCGGCACGCTGGACGCGAATGGAATGCTCTTCGTGAATGAGTGCACGTGGGCGCACTGCGTCGCGCAATCGGCGTGCCTTCTCGATTTGCCGCTGAATCGCCTGCTGACCGGAAGGGAGCTTGAAGCCCTGGAAGGGAGCATCTCCCCGTCCGGGGTGATCATTCCGGAACCCGCTCAATGATCCCAGCTTTTCACTTGGAGATACCAATGCCACAAACCATTCGAGCCCGGTTGAGCCACCCGATCGACGCCGCTGAGCTAAGCAGGATCTGGGAAGCTCACGTAAACCTGCACGATGGGCCGGAACTTCTGTTTTCCGTTACTGGCAGTGACGTAGCAATCAGCTATCCGTCGCAGGCTACTCCGCGGGGGACGGAGAAGCTGCGCCGCGCGTTCGAGGAAGCGTTGCGGACCGTCGACCCGAATGTTCAGGTAGAGTGGCAGGAACCAACTTGAAATCACTCGTCGCGGCCGTGAACGTGCGCTGGCGGAGCCGTCGCTTCCACGGCCACAAACGGCTCCAGTATGCGATAGGAGTGGTTCGCGCCTTTCGGAACAACCCAGGAGTCGCCCGCTGCCAACTTCACCACCTGGCCTTCGGTGTGCAGTTCGGCGCTACCTTCGATCACATATCCAACCGTTTCGTAATTGCGGGCTGACTGCGGCTTCGGATCCCCGGGGTTTTCGCGCCAGAGACGCATCGCCACGCTCTTGCCCGACGCAAGGTAGACCTGGCCCTGCTTCCCTTTGGGTGAGTAATGAGAATTGATCTTTGTGACGGTTGTATCGCCCATCGCCTGTCACCTCAGACGATAGACGCGCGTGCCAGGGCAGGTTGTGTCAGCTAGACGAAATAGTCCTTTACCTTGTTGAAGAAGCCCTTGTCTTCGGGTTCGTTGTCAACCGGAAGAGTTTCTTTGAGCTGCTCGAAGATCTTGCGCTGCTCCCGGGTCAGCTTTGTCGGCACCTTCACGTCCAGGTGGACCCACAAGTCCCCGCGGCCATACCCATTGAGGACAGGAACGCCCTTGCCCTTTAAGCGGATCTTGTGCCCGGGCTGGGTCCCCTCCGGCACCTTAATTGTCTCCGGTCCGTCCAGCGGCGTCAGGACGTCGACTTCCGTTCCGAGCGCTGCCTGAGCAACGTTGATTGGAATCCTGCAATGGAGATCGTTGTCTTTCCGCTCAAACACGGGGTGCTCCTTGACCTTCAGGAACACATACAGATCCCCTGGAGGACCGCCGTTGTAACCCGGCTGTCCCTCTTCGCTCAGACGCAGCTTCGCTCCGTCATAAACGCCGGCGGGGATGTTGACCTTCAGCTTACGTTCGACCCTGGTGACCCCCTCGCCGCGGCATTGCGTGCAAGGACGGCGGATGATCTGGCCCCGCCCGTTACATTGGCCGCAAGTGCGGCGGATGGAGAGGAAGCTCTGCTGGTAGATGACCTCGCCGCGGCCCCGGCATGTCGGGCACGTGGTCAGGCCGTCTTCCTTCTCCGCGCCGGTTCCGTGGCAGCGGGAGCAGGTTTCCATCCGCGGCACCTGAATGTCGACGGTAGCTCCGCGGAGAGAATCCTCGAAAGAGATCTCAAGATCGTAACGAAGGTCCTCGCCGCGTTGAGGACGGTTACGCCGCCTCGCGCTGCCGAAGACATCGCCGAAACCGAAAAAGTCCCCGAGGATGTCGGCGAAGTCGGCAAAGGTCGTCGCGTCGAAGTCCGGCGCAACCCCGCCTTGGACTCCCTGGTGTCCGAAGCGGTCGTACGCCGCCCGCTTCTGCGCGTCGCTCAGGACGCTGTACGCCTCTGCCGCTTCCTTGAACTTCTCTTCCGCTTCCCGGTCGTTCGGATTCCGGTCCGGATGATACTTCAGGGCGAGCTTGCGATAGGCGCTTTTCAGCTCCTGTTCGCTTGCGTCACGGCTGACTCCGAGAATCTCGTAATAATCCCGTTTTGTCACTGGCTGTTGCGAGGTTTAACCGCGACCTTCACCATGGCTGGGCGCAGTAGCCTTCCTTTGAAATTGTAACCTCTCTGGTACTCCTCCAAGATCGTGTTATCGTCGGCTTCGTCTGTCTCAACCATTTCCACCGCATGATGGATATAAGGGTCGAAGGTTTTGCCGGTCGATTCGATTGGCTCCAGACCGAGCTTCTTGACGATCTCCAGAGTCCGGTTGTAGATGAGCTCCATGCCTTTGGCGTACTCCTTGTCGGATGTTTCCACCTTCAGCGCCCGCTCGAAGTCATCGAGAATCGGGAGCACCGGCCGAAGCACATCCATCGCGGCGTACTCCACGAGCTCGGCGCGGTCGCGTTCCGCGCGCTTGCGAAAATTATCAAATTCAGCCCGCAACCTCAGCAGACGATCCTGCAATTCATTGTTTTCCGCGACCAGCCGATCTTTTTCCACAATCAACTGATCACGCTCTGCCGCAAGGGCCGAGGTGTCCACGGGCATCTCGGAAGGCGCACCCTCCTGCGCCTCACCCTGCGAAGGCGTTGCCTCCAGATCGATCTTGCTGTCTTCCATAAATTGAATCCGCCGTTAGAGTCGTTTGAACAATATTGCGTTCCTCCAGATCCGGGAACAGATCCGATCGGTGGAACGGTCAAGCGCGAAGGCTTTGAATTGCCTCCCCGAGATGGGCGACGGCTGAAATGACCCGCTGATAGTTCATTCGCATTGGGCCAAGAACAGCCACTTTGGCGTAGATTCCCCCTGGTAGCTGTACTGAAATACCGATCAGGGAGAATTCCCGCATGGACGGGTGGAGGTCGTCCAGACCCAGCTGAACGCGGATCTCGCCCGCCGGCTGCTCCAGAAACCGGTCAAGCAGTTGAAGAATCTTCTTCTTCTGTTCGAGGGCTCGGAACAACTCGCGCAGCTTCTCTCGCGTCAGATGCAGGTCCAGGCCGATGAGGTTGGAGGTGCCCTCCATGTAAATCTCCGGCGCCATCCCGATTTCCAGCAACCCCTTCTCGTAGAGTACCGTCAGGCGCCGAAGGATCGAATCATACGCAGCACTCTGCTGTTCCAGCCGCTGCTGCAGCTCGCGCCGGATGTCTGAAAGCATCCATCCGCTGAAGTTCTGATTCACGTAGTTGCGGATGGAATTCAGCTCATCCTGACCGATCTGTTCGTCCAGGACAACAACCTGATTCCGCACGCTCCGGTCCCGCGTGACGACAATCATCAACAGCCTGGAATCGCCCAGCGAGAGCAGCTCGATCTGATCGAGCATTTGATTGGCTGTCGGAATCGCCGCCGCAATTCCGACATTCTTCGTCATCTCGGTCAGAATCTGGGATGAGCGTTCCACGCGGCTTTCCAGAGTCGCAGCTTCCATCAGTTCGCTCCGGAGACGCTCCAATTCGGCTGACAGAAGCTTCCGGGCTGTAAGCGAACGGATGTAGCTCTGGAAGCCCTTTTCGGTGGGAATGCGGCCCGCAGATGTGTGCGGTTGCGCAAGATACCCGAGATCACTGAGGTCCGCCATCACATTGCGGATTGTGGCAGGGCTCAGGTTATCTTTCCGGCGGCGCGAAATGGTTCGCGACGCGACCGGCTCGCCGGTTTCGATGTAGGACTGTACGATGGAGTGCAGAATCTCTGCATCCCGCGGTGACAGCTCTGCCTGCCTCATACCTCAATCAAATTAAGGTTGCGCACCCTGCTTCTGATTTTAAGGTGTTGAAACCGAAGGGTCAAGAATCCCTCCTCCCCCCTCGGACGGGCGCCTGATCCGCCCTTTGGACGCTCCCTGAAGGTCTTCATTACACTCACTCAGGCCTATATACTTATCGACACGGCTGTTATGCAAACACGGAACTCGAAACTCGTCGCACTTCCCGCCATTCTGGCAGTCTTCACCCTGCTACCCGGCTTGC
>JADGHK010000050.1 GCA_019686145.1 Bryobacteraceae bacterium
CGTGGGGGGGGGGCTCGGTTTTGTTTTTAAGTGACAGGTCTACCAGCACCTGGCGCATCACATGTGAAGCGACGGCGAAGAAGTGAACACGGCTCTGCCACTCGGGTACGTTCTGGTTGATCAGCCGCAGATAGGTTTCATGAATCAGGGCTGTGGGCTGGAGGGTATGGTCACTGCGTTCCCGCTGCAAATAGGCCCGAGCGCGCGCGCGCAGCTCTTTGTAGATGGCCGAGGTGAGCTGGTCCAGAACTTCGTGATTGCCGTGGCTCCACTCGAGAAGAAGCTGCGTTATGTCCGTGCCGGGGTCATCCATCATCACAACGCGAACTGCTCATCTCCCGAATTCCCGGAGTCGGTGAACTTCCGACTTCCATGGGGAGCTCTCCAAAGCTTTCCCCCGTTCCTATGCATATATATCATGGATTGCCATATGAGCCGGCTGATCGTTCTTGCGCTCCTTTTCGCCGCGGCCGGATCTGCCGACTGGGTGCGGTTTCGGGGGCCCAACGGCAGCGGCGTGGCCGACGTCGCCAAGCTGCCAGTCGATATTGGTCCGGACAGGAATGTTGCCTGGCGGACCGAATTGCCGGCCGGTCATTCATCGCCGGTCATCACAAAGGGCCGCATCTTTCTGACCGCCGCTGAGGGCGGACAGCCCAGAGACGCCGGTCTGCAGAAGGTCGTCGATGAAGGCGGCAAGCTCTACACCATTTGTCTGGACGCTCAAACGGGCAAGATCCTCTGGAGGAGGGAAGCGCCGCGACCGAGGATAGAGCGCTACCAGCCCACAAACTCTCCCGCATCGCCAAGCCCTGTCACCGACGGCAAAAACGTCTACGTGTTTTTCGGCGACTTCGGTCTCCTCGCCTACGACATCGACGGCAAGGAGCTTTGGCGTCTCCCGCTTGGTCCGTTCAATAACGTGAACGGGCATGGCTCCTCGCCGATCCTGGTCGACGATCTGTTGATCATGCTTTGCGATCAGGACTTCGGCTCGTACCTGCTGGCCGTCGACAAGAAATCCGGGCGCGTCCGCTGGAAAGCCGACAGGCCTGATATGACGCGCTCCTACTCTACGCCCTCCGTCATCCGGCCGAAGAATGGACCGCCTGAGCTGATCGTACCCGGCTCCTACCAACTGACGTCGTATGATGCGAGGACGGGTGCGAAGCTCTGGTGGATCAGCGGCCTCTCCTGGCAGCCCAAATCGACACCCATCATCGACGGGGACATGATCTTCGCCCACTGGTGGGAAAACGGGGGTGAAGCGGCGCAGCCGACCGAGACGCCGACGTTCGAGGAAATCCTGGCGAAGTTTGACGCCAACGGAGACCGGAAGATCTCCGAAGCGGAGTTTGCTCCTGACCCGCGGCTTCAGAGAGGGCTTCCGAACAACGACCTCGACGGCGACGGCCTGATTGATGAAAGAGATTGGAATTTCTACAGGGCGCGCCGCGCGTCTCTGAACGCGCTGCTGGCTGTCAAATACGGTGGACGCGGCGATCTCACGGGCAGCAGGAACATCATCTGGCGCATGCAGAAGTTTCTCCCGAACGTGCCTTCGCCGCTGCTCTATCGAAATGTCCTGTATCTCATCAAGGACGGCGGAATTCTTACTACGGTCGATCCAAAGACCGGCAGGATTTTCAAACAAGGACGGCTCCCGGGCGCTCTCGACATCTACTATTCGTCCCCCGTAGCGGGCGCCGGCTATGTTTACCTGACGAGCGTGAACGGCAAGATGACCATCATCAAGGCTGGCGAGCAGTGGGAAATTGCAGGAACCGCCGACTTCGACGATCAGTGCTATGCCACACCCGCCATCGACGGCAACGCTCTCTACGTCCGTACGCGGAGCGCTCTATATTGCTTCCGCGCGGCAGAGTAACCGCAACTCGTCAAATACCGGCTCTTACCGTTAGTAAGAGAAAAAAGAATGCTGATTTAGCGCTGCCCCCGCGCATCCGGGCGATTTTTGCGGTATAAGAACAGAACCATCCTGGGGAAAGGGGATAGAGCCTTGAAGATGCGTTCGCAGATTCTTGGGGTTTTAGGGCTCAGTGCACTTACCTGCCTGCTGCCCAAACAGGGAACCGCACAGGAAGTTACGGCGGGCGTTTATGGCATCGTGCAGGACCAGTCCGGGGCAGTGATCCCCGGGGCTACGGTCAAGCTGAGAAATACGGCGACCGGCCGGATGCAGCACACCACGGCGGACGAATCGGGCAATTTCACGGTTCCATTTCTTCCGATCGGCGTCTACGAGCTTTCCGCCGAAGCGCCGGGCTTCAAGCGGGTGGTTATACCCGACATCACGCTGCGCGTGAATGAGAACCGGCGTATCGTTTTCACGATGGATGTTGGCGACGTCGCCGACTCGATCACCGTGGAAGCGGCGGCTGTAGCGGTCAACACGGCATCGGGTACAACCAGTCAGCTCCAGGACGGCAAGGATATGGTCAAGCTTCCTACGGCTGGCCGGAACGTCCTGCCGTTCGCGCTGTTAATGCCCGGCGTCGTTTCCGATGATCCCTACTCGCGCACCGCCAATCGGGCCATGGTGAACGGCATACGCCCGACCCATAATGCCTGGCTGCTGGACGGCGGCTACAACATCGACACCGGAGGTAACTGGGGCTCGCCCATGGCGCCGAACCTTGAATCGGTCGCCGAGTTCCGCGCGATCCGCGGCAATTACAGCGCAGAGTTCGGAACGGGCGGAGGCAGCCAGTTCAACGTCATTACGAAGTCCGGAACAAACGACTTACATGGGACTCTCTATTACTGGCTCCGTAATGACAAACTAAATGCCAGGAATTACTTTTCGCCCCGCCGGGAACCGTTCAAGGGGAACGATTTTGGTTTTTCTGTCGGCGGACCGGTATATATTCCAAAAGTCTACGACGGGCGCAACAAGACATTCTTCTTCGTGCTTCTCGGCTGGGTCAGGGAGAGACAGGAGCAGCAATTCTCGGCCATCCTTCCGACGCCCGCGCAGCGTTCCGGCGATTTCAGCGCCTTAGGCAAGACGATTGTCGATCCTGACACGAAGATGCCTTTCCCGAATAACGTGATCCCGTCCTCCATGCTTGATCCGAATGCTCTCGCTTACTCCCGGATGTATCCGGAGCTGAACTTCGCGGACTCAGCGGGGCGAAATTGGACGGCTTTACAGGGTCGTCTGGCGGACCGGACGGAGCGGAATTTCCGCGTCGATCATCATTTCAGCGAAACGCACCGCGTGATGTACCGCTACACGCCCGAGTACCGGTTGTCGCGATACAGGGTCAGCCCCGGATTCGATTTCCTCCAGCGTGAGGATCGGGTTCCCGCCCGGAACATGACGGCGAACTATAACGCCGTTCTTCGCCCCAACCTGATTAATGACTTCAACTGGACGCGCAGCCACAATCGCATCATGTATTTCCCGCCGGAATTCGGCTCGCAGGCCTGGGGCATCAACATTCCGCAGATCTTCGAGGATACGCCGGAAACCTATCCGCTGGACAGCCTGAATCTGAACGCCGTACCCGACCGGGTTCCGGGATTCAGCATCACGGGCTATGCGGGCGTCAATCCCGATGCGCCGTGGAGTAACTATCAGACCATTTACGAGCTGAAGGACAACCTGACCTGGATCAAAGGCAAGCACACCCTTAAGACGGGTTTTTACTACTCCTACGAAATCAAGTTTGAGCCGACCAACACCAACGTGTTTGGGACGTTTAACTTCGACGGCCGGTACACGAACGACGGCTACGCCGATTTCCTGCTTGGCCGGGCGGCCAGCTATCAGGAGACGAATACAGTCGCCTTCAATGATAACCGGCGCAACTCGTTCGAGGCGTACGTGGACGATTCCTGGAAAGTATCGCGAAAGCTCACGCTGAACCTGGGGCTCCGCGCTTCCTTCTTCCGGCCGGCTTACGAACCCGACGACCGGTATCGAATCTTCGTCCCCGAGGCTTACGACGCCTCAAAGGCGGTGGCAGTGGATCCGGCGACCGGGCGGATCCCCCGCGGAGTCGGGGACCGGTTCAACGGCTTGGTAAACCCGAAGTCTTACTGGCGTACTTCGAATAAGAACTTTGCTCCCCGCTTCTCGTTTGCCTACGACCTCTTCGGGAACGGCAAGACGGCTTTGCGCGGAGGCTACGGGCTGTTCTACAGCCGCGAGATCCTGGGGGCTTTCATCCTGATGTCCGGCAACCCGCCGTTTTCGGAGCTGCTGACGATCGAGAACACGCGGCTCTCAAATCCTTTCGGCGGCAGTCAGCGGAACTTCGACCTGCCCATCACGCTCGGCAACATCGACCCCAACCAGCTTACCCCGTACAGCCAGCAGTGGAACTTCAACATTCAGCACGGGCTTTCAGGCAACACCGTGCTTGAGGTCGGCTACTCCGGGTCGCGGACCATTCACATGATGCGCTCGCGCGATCTGAACCAGCCGCTGCCGGATGCGCGAATCGCGCAAGGCCTTCTCAGTGCAGACTCGCAGCGTCCTTACAAGGGTTGGAGCACAATCAACCACCGTGAACAGAGCTACAACGCCAACTACCGCGGGCTCCAGCTCGGCCTTAACCGGAACTTCTCGAACGGGCTCATGTTTCAGCTGGCGTACACCTTCTCGAAAACGATCGATAATGCAGACTTCAGTGGGGGCATTTACGGTATCTACCCGAATGCCCAGAATGCCCGGACGGAGCGGGGCCGTGCCAGCCTCGACGTTACCCACAATTTCGTCGCGAGCTATCTTTATGAGCTGCCGTTCCTGAAAAACCGGAACGACCTGATTGGCAAAGTATTCGGCGGATGGCAAATCTCCGGGGTGACCTCGATTCGCACCGGAATGCCGATAGGGTTGACGATCGGGCGCGACTACGCCGGTGTCGGCTATGCAACGGGGCAGCGGCCCGTCGCATTGGCGAACCCCGCTCTTCCAAAGGGCGAACGCACGATTGACCGCTGGTTTGACACGTCGGTCCTCACACTACCGGCCTTTGGCACGTTCTCGCCGCTCAGCCGGAACATACTGACGGGCCCGGGCTGGAACAACTTCGACATGTCCTTTACCAAGTTCTTCCGGCTTGGAGAGAGCCGGCGGCTCGAGCTTCGCGCCGACGGCTTCAACGTGTTCAATCACACGCAGTTTAATGGCGTTGGCACATCATATCTCACGCCGCAGACGTTCGGAAAAATCACCTCGGTGCGGAACCCGCGGTCTTTCATGATCGGGTCCCGCCTCGAGTTCTAGGGCGGCCCATAGCGGGGGTGGCCCGGCGCCGTGCCCCTGGCCGTGCGGCAGGGGGGCCACCCTTTGTTTCGAATCTTGTAATTGCTACCTGCTTGACAGTAAGCTTGCCGTAATGTAAGGTCGTGAAAACGCCAAACTCCGAACGAGCCCGTCCTGGAGTTAGAGGCTAGTGGTGTTTTATGCTCAACGGGGTCATTGTGGCTGTCTGTACGGCTTCGGGGCGCTTGTAACATCGAGCGCTCATGGCTCGGGGGGCGGCTGCATAGTCATTCACAATTGGGCCTTGTTAAGTGGGCTAACCTGAGTTGACATACGGTATGGAGGTAACCTCGATGTTACTGAGGTTGTTGTGTATCTGTTTAGTGTTTACAGTCGGCCTATGGGCCCAGGGCGAACGCGGGACCCTTAACGGCACCGTGACTGACCCTTCGGGTGCGGCTATCGCAGGCGCCACCGTTAGGGTTCTCAATCCTGCCACTGGCGTCGAACTGCCGACGACAACGACGGAGGCTGGGATTTACCGAATGCCCAGTCTTCCTCCTGGAACCTACCGTATCACGGTTTCGGCGCCAGGATTTAAATCTGCGATTCGCGAGAACGTGGTCCTTGGCGTTGCGCAGACGCTGACCGTCGATTTCGCCCTCGAAATCGGTAATGTCACGGATCAGATCACCGTATCGAGCGAGCCGCCCTTGATTGAAACGGGTACTGCCGAGATTGGAAGCTACGTCAGCAAGAAGGAATTCGACTCATGGCCGATCACGGTTGGAGACGGCCGCAGGCAGATTCAGCAGTTTATCTTCACGTCGCTTCCGGGCTCTGTTGGCGGCGTTTGGCAAGGCTCGATCAACGGCGCACAGAACTTTTCGCACGAGATTCTGATTGACGGAATCTCCGTTGGCCGCATGGATATTGCTGGCGGCGCCAACAGCGAGTTCAGCCCGTCGGCGGAGTCCATCAGCGAGTTCAAGCTTCAGACTGGCACCACGAGCGCTCAGTATTCGGGCGGCCAGACCGCTGTGGCGAACTTCGCCACGAAATCCGGAACGAATGAGCTGCATGGTTCGGCGTATTACTACGGCCAGAATGACGCTCTGCGCGCGAACAGCTTCAATTCCAACGCGTCCGGCGTTCCGCGCCAGCCGTTCAAGCAGCACAACTACGGTTACTCGATCGGCGGCCCCGTGTACATTCCGAAGGTATACGACGGGCGCAATAAGACATTCTTCTTCCACAACATGGAGCGGACGACGGCAAAGGACTACAATCAGACCGGCTTCACCACGCTCCCTGTTGACGATTTCAAGCAGGGAGATTTCTCCCGCCTGTTCGACGCCAACTTCACCGGCAATGCCTCTTCCGGAACAAACGTGGGGAATGATGCTCTCGGACGCGGCGTTCGATTCGGGGCGATTTACGACCCGGCCACGTCGCGGCTCGTCGACGGGACGTGGGTCCGCGATCCCTTCCCGGGCAACGTAATTCCGCGCAACCGCTGGAGTCCGGTTTCCGCGAAGATCCTTGAACTGGCCCCGATCGATTCCCCGATGTTCGACACAATGCTCCGAAACATGCCTTCGATCGGCGCTTGCTGTCCAGAATTCCGGGAGCGCATGCTCACGTTCAAAGGCGACCACGTCTTCAACGAGAGCAACCGAATCAGTGCGATGTTCAATCGCAACTTCCGAAGCCGGTACAATTCCGGCGCCAACCGCTGGGGCGTACCTCCGGGCTCGCCGACGAACGTGTACCAGAATCAGGACACGCCCGGAACAATGGTCCGGATGGCGTATGACTTCACTCTCAGACCCACACTGCTCGGGCGCGCTGCTCTCGGTTACAACCGTTTCGGCAACGTAAACGAAAGCGTGTATGTCGATGAGGACTGGCCGGCCCAGCTTGGCATCGAGAACGTCCCTGGGACTCACTTCCCGGTGCTGAACTTCTCGGGCCAGCCGTTCCAGGGCGGCGGCATCGGGTCGAACGGGCGTCTGGGGTCCGGAAACCGAGGCGGCACCTATAACGGTTCCACAATCGGCCAAGTGGACATGACCTACGTGACCGGCAAGCATAACTTCAAGTTCGGGTTCGAACACCGGCGGTACTACTTCAACACCCGTAACAAGTCGGGTTCCGGCGACTTTAACTTCTCCCCGAACCAGACCGCTCTGCCGGGCTTCATCAACCAGACCGGTCACAGCTTTGCCAGCTTCCTCCTCGGCGCTTATAACAGCACGAGCCGTGCGGTTTCGCCCAGCAACTTCGGACACCGCTGGCGCACCGCTGGATTCTATTTCCAGGATGACTGGAAGGCAACGAGGAAGCTGACCCTTAATATCGGTTTGCGCTGGGAGATCGTCGGCGGACTGATCGAAGTCGCTGGACGCATGTCTGGCATCGACTTCAATGCTCCGAACCCAGGGGCGGGAAATCGTCCCGGAGCGCTTGTGTTCGTGGACGATCTCGGACGGCGCGGGTTCCAGGATACCTACTGGAAGCAGTTCTCGCCAAAATTCGGCTTCGCCTACGCCTTCTCCGAGAAGTTCGTCATGCGAGGCGGATACGGCATCAACAACACACCTGCAATTTCCAATGGCTTCGGCTTTGGAGGAACTCTCGGGTTCAACGGCACGATTTCGGTGAACTCCGCGAACACGCCGATCCGGTTTGCCGAAGACGTGCTCGGGTACATACACGACAGATACCCGGACTTCTCGGGCACGCTGCCGAACAAGAACCCGTCGCTTGCCAATGGCATCGGTATCGATTACTTCAATCCCGAAGGCAACCGGCTGCCCTACGTCCAGAACTGGAACTTTGGAATTCAGTATCAGCTTCCGGCGGCCACAGTTCTGGAAGTCAACTACGTCGGCAACAAAGGCACTCGCCTGATCGCCAAGGGCTTCTCACAGCCGAACAACCTGCCGTTCACCATCACGCAGCAGTACGGCGATATTCTGACGCGTCCCTGGACCCCGTCGAGCCCGATTCCGCAGCCTTACCCGGGCTTTACCGGAACGAACCTGCAGGCGCTGAGACCGTACCCGCAGTTCACCGGGATTAATGACGTGTTCCCGAATCTGGGCACATCCAGCTACAACTCCTTGCAGGTTCAGGTGACCCGTCACTTCAGAAGCGGCTTCGCCGTGCTCGGCGCGTACACCTGGTCGAAGTCAATCGGCTTGACCGATAACGCGATCGACGCCGAGTCCGTCGCCGACGTGTTCAATCGCGGCCTGGAGCGGTCGATCACCAACTTCCATATTCCGCACGTCGTAAAGGTAAGCTGGATCTACGAACTTCCGATCGGGCGGGGCAAGGCCCTCAACCTCAGTGGCATTGCCGACAAGATCATCGGAGGCTGGACGCTTACCGGGATCCACAACTTCCGGTCAGGGTCGCCGATCTCCATCACCACTGGCGGCATCAACAACCCGACTGGAAGCGTGGCAAGGCCTGACTATGTAGCCGGGCAGAAGATCGTCCTCAACCCGGATGCAGGAATCAACTTCCGCGGCATTCCGGGCGCTCCGGCATACCTGAATCGAGATGCGTTCACCAATCCGCCGGTATTCCCGGGAGGCCAGAACGTGGTTCAGAGGCTTGGAACAGTGGGTCCTTATCTGCCGAATATCCGTAGCCGTCATTGGGTGTCCGAGGACCTCAGCATCCAGAAAGCGTTCAAGTTCGACGAAGTACGCAGTCTGGAACTGCGCGGCACCTTCCTGAATCCGTTCAACCGTCACGGCATCGGCGGCTTGATCACAAACATTACGGACCCCAACTTTGGTCAGTACACCGGCCAGCAGATGGGGCCCCGCAACATCGAGCTCGCCTTGCGGTTGACGTTCTAGAAAGGACTCGAGGGGCGAGGATCTCACTCGCCCCTCGCCTTTCCTGCTACGTTCTCTCCTGCCTGGAAGCGTACTCAGTCCGGCTGATTTCCAGCCATTGCAGCGTCTGCTCGGCGAGCGTGTTGAGACTGTTCGTGATGCGGTCTGTCTCGACGTTCACGAGGGCATACCGTTCGGTGAGAGAGTCCCCGGAATGAACAAGCGCATGGTGGTCCTCCCGAAGGTCTGGCAGATTCTCAACATGGAAAGGCATCGAACTGCGCAGGGCTGCGGCCAGACAGTAAAGCGTCAGTTCGACGTGATCGGCGAAGGTATGAAACATCTTGCGAGGGGGGACTGGATGGCTGGTGGACAGTCCCGCCTCCAGCGCCATGATGGCGTGGACCAGGCGGTGCGAGCTGGCAAGCATCGCTCGCAAAGTACTGAGCCGTTCCAGAGAAGCGCCGGGTTCCGCGCTGAAGCGGTCTACGGATGCTTCCAGGTTTGAGCGCGCAAGGCGGGCGGCGGCGCGTACCCCGTCCAGCTTATGAGGCGTCAAGCGTTCGGCGCGGGTGTAATGATCGCGGACTGCGCGGAAGTACTCGCGGTAGGAGTCGAGCAGACTGGCCATGGCCTCGGGAACCTGGGTTCGCTCCCATGTGGGCCAGATCAGATATGCCGCAAGGGCGACGCCTCCGCCTACCACCGTGTTCAAAGCCCGCGCGTTGATGACTTCGCCCGGCGCCACTCCACCCACGATCGCAACCATGAAGACTGTAAGGGCG
>JADGHK010000051.1 GCA_019686145.1 Bryobacteraceae bacterium
CCCCGATCTTCGCGATCAGTCTGAAGAAGGAGGCTGAGCGCAAGCGAGCTCCGGATTTTGAGCTGAAGGATAGAGAAGGGAAGGCGGTGCGCCTCTCCGATTACAGCGGCAAAGTGATCCTTCTCGATTTCTGGGCGACCTGGTGCGCTCCATGCAGAGCGTCGATTCCCTGGTTCAACGAACTTACCGAAAAATACGGGCCCGAGGGATTCGTCGTGCTCGGCATATCGATGGATGACAAAGGATGGGATGCTGTCACGCCCTTCCTGGAGAAAGTGGAGGTGAAGTATCCCATACTGATGGGCAACAGACGGGTTGCCTACCTCTACGGGGATGTCGACTCTCTTCCGCTGTCGTTCTTCATCGACCGGAATCAGAGAGTCGCGGCCATCCATCTCGGCCCTCTCAGCAAGAAAGAAGCCGAGAAAATCATCAGGATCCTCCTCCAGAAGTGAAACGCTGCCGCGTTCACGCCGAGTACCACAGACACAGAGGAGTGGGTAACAGGATTCGCTCCCGAGGGTCGAACAGATAGGCCCCATAGGAGACGAATCGTATGAGCGAACACGAAAGATCGATTGTTATCAACACTCCTCACGAACAAGCGTTCCGCTTTCTATCGAGTGTTTCGAGCCTTCCCACATTTCTTCCCTGGCTCCGAAGCATACGTGAGGACCCGCGCGGCGACGAGGTTTTCGGCGTAGCGGAGTTCAACGGCGAACGGCAGGAGATTAGCGGCTTTTATCGTGTCAGCCGGACTGCCAAGCGGATCGACTGGGGATCGGATGGCACGCCGGAGTATCGCGGCTGGCTCGAAATCAAGCCGGAAGCAAACGGTAAGTCATGCAAACTGACGGCCCACATCTCCACGGGCACAGACAAAGAGCTGCGTCCCGGCTTCACACCGCAGCGCATCGAGAGCCTGTTTGATCAAGTAATGAACTCGATCAAACACCAGCTTGAGGTCCAGCACGCAGGCGAGCTTGTAGGACAGGAACGGATCCAGTAATCCAACTTTCCGCTCGCCAAATAGAAGCGACTTTCTATAGGGGACTTTGCGGCAGGACAAGACACTGATTGGACAATGATGAGGAATCTCTGTTATCCTTAGTCCTACCCAGCGGGAACGAACGTCTTACTCGTTGGGGTCCCAGAAGACAGCGATAGATCTCCTCGAAGAGACGAGCTTGGAATTCGAAGATAGATCGATTCCCTGGGAGGGGACATGTCCACATCCGCAAAGACCCCTTTGAAGCTTCTCCTCTACGGTTTGGAAGAGCGGCTTCAGGCGGAACTGAGCGCAGCTCTCGCCGGACACTTTGTCACCACACTGCCTGTTGTAAACACCAATCGTTGTGCGCACGCTCTGGACCGGCTTGGTGCTGACATTCTTTTCTGCGCTTCCAACTTTACCTGCTTTGACAGTGCGAAGCGGGCGGTGGCCCGTGCCTGTAAGAGCACGCCGATCGTTGTTGTGAGCCGGTTCCCTGAAATAACGGAATGGCTTGACGCCATTGAAGGCGGAGCCGCGGATTATTGCGCCCCGCCCTTTGAAGAGAAGCAGATCGCCTGGATTCTCGAGACGAACCTGGAGCGGCGGCGGCTCGCTGCGGCCTAGCGTACGAATTCTTCCAAAATGCTTTGCGGTATTATGCCAAGCAGGGGGCTGATTGTGCTCTACCAGGCCATCGCGTTGATCCTTGCTGCAGGCGTCCTGCTTGCCGCAGATACGCCAGAACCTGTCCGTGGGACGAACGAGCTTCTGGAGATCAAGGCGACTGCGCATCCCGGCAAGGAGGCAGTCCGCAAGCTGCTCGGCAATGACCTCGATGGCTTTATCTGCGTCGTCGAGGTCACGGTGACGCCGCTGGGGGACAAACCTGTTGCTTTGAACAGGGACGACTTCCTGCTGATTTCCGGGAAGGACGGCCAGCGGTCGGCGCCATTTGCCCCAAGCCAGATCGCAGGACAGGGAGCGATCATCGTCAGCTCGCGAGGGGGAGGCGGCGGAATTGCCACGCAGTCCACCGGCCCTGTGTGGGGAGGAATTGGCGGGCCTCCGCGGCGTCTTCCGGGGCAGGGTACTGTCCTGGGGACTGCCAGCGAACCCTCCTCTGCAACCGCGCGAGTAGATGATGGAGGTAAGGCGCAGGAGAACCCCTTGCTCGCAACGCTGAAAGAAAGGGAATTGCCCCAAAAGGAAACGCTGGAGCCGGTGAGCGGTCTCCTTTACTTTCCGCTCGAGGGCAAGCACAAGCCGAAGGACCTGCAATTGATTTACAAGGGGGCCGGCGGCAAGGTGTCGGTACAGTTCCGTTGACTCTCACTGATCTGCAAACGCCCGCTCTCCTGATCGACCTCGACGTCATGGAGCGGAACCTGTGCCGTGTTGCGGACTACGCAAAGCAGCACGGACTGCGGCTGAGGCCGCACACAAAGACTCACAAGATCCCCTCGCTCGCAAAGCGCCAGATCGAGCTCGGCGCCTCTGGCATCACGGTGGCGAAAGTCGGCGAGGCGGAGGTTATGCTGGGAGCCGATCCTCCCGATCTGCTTGTTGCCTATCCAGTCCTTGGCGAGCAGAAGCTCGACCGGTTGATGCAGGTTGCACGCAGGACGCGCGTGACGGTCGCGCTCGACAGCGCCGTCGCCGCCCGCCAGCTCTCGGACGCTGCAAAAAGGGCGCAGCTCGAGGTGGGGGTCCTGGCCGAAGTCGATGTAGGACTCGGGCGCATGGGCGTGGAACCGGGTGACGAGCTGCTGGAGCTGATCCGGGCGATCCAGGCTCTTCCTTCCGTTTCACTCGAGGGAATCACTTTCTATCCGGGGCACATCAAGCGGCTTGACGACGCCGGCCGGAAGCAACTGGCGGAGCTTGACGCATTGCTCAAGAGCATTACATCCGATCTGCGGCGCGCAGGCATCAGTGCGCGCATCGTAAGCGGCGGCTCAACGCCGACGCTCTTCGCATCTCATACGATCCGGGGCCTGAATGAAATCCGGCCCGGAACGTACATTTTCAACGATCGAAATACGGCGGATGCGGGAGCCTGTTCGCTCGAAGACTGCGCCGCCTCGATCCTTGTCACCGTTGTGTCGACGGCCCGCAAGGACCGCATCATGGTGGACGGCGGATCGAAGACCTTTTCCTCCGACCGGCCCTCGGGCTCTGCCGACGTTACCTTCGGTTACGTTACTGACGATCCGGAAGTGCGCTTCTTCCAAATGAACGAGGAACACGGCTACCTCGACGTCAGCCGTGCGAAACGCCGGTTCTCGGTCGGCGACCGCCTGCGCATCATTCCGAACCACATCTGCGTCGCCATGAACCTTCACGAGAAGGTATACGGAATTCGTGGAAATGTTGTGGAAACCGTGTGGAATGTGGAGGCGCGGGGGAAGCTTCAGTAGAACCGGACCGTGCTGACGTCTCGAGGATTCAGCGCTTCTTGAAGGTGAGGATGTACTGGCTATCCGGGATGTGCTCGGCGCGGGAGACAAGCCGCCATCCAAACGACTCGACTTCCTTGATGACATCATCCACGTCGATACGGATGTGCTCGGTCGCCCGGCCATTCGGCATTGCATTCGGCCGTTTATAGAAATCGACAATCACGAACCGTCCGCCGGGGCGAAGGCTCCGGCCGATGCTCGAAAGCATTTGCCCGGGGTAGTCAAAGTGATGGTACGCGTCGAGGGAAAGAATCAGGTCGCAGCAACTCTTCGGAAGCTTGACGTCCTTTTCCGTTCCGAGGACGAAGGAGACATTCTGCAGCTTGGCTTTGGCCGCAGTTTTCTTCGCTGCGTCGAGAAAATCCGGGAAGATGTCCTCTGCAATGACTTTCCCTTGGGGGCCCACGGCCTTGCTTAGCCAGGGCAGCATGTAGCCGGCTCCGGTGCCGACGTCAGCCACCGCCATTCCCGGCTTCAGGTTCAGCGCCGCGACCAGTTCCTTTGGCTTCTGCCGCTGGTCCCGGTGCGGGTCCGTGAGGTTGCGGGTGATGTTGGCCCGCTGCTCGGCGGTCCGATATCCGCGGTTTGCCTCGGCGGCCACCTGCGAGTAGGCGGCCAAGGAAAAGGCTACGAGAAAGACAAGCGGCTTCAAAGCGCAGTCTCCATAGGTAGCGCGAGCGGCTCCTCGAGCAGGAAGTCCAGGTTGGACATGCTCTCCAGGGCTTCGCGCAGACTCTGTTCCGACGTGGGTTCCACGGTGATCACGAACGGCAGATTGTGCTTGGTGTCGCAAGGGAGCTGTAGAACGGCGTCGAGGCTGATGTTCTTCGCCGCAAGGATGCCTGCGAGCGCTGCAATGATGCCAGGACGGTCCTGCACACGAAAGCGGATGTAGAAAGCCCGTGTCTGCTGGGTGACGGGGATCGGCTTGTACTCGCCGAGGCGTTCATGCGCGAATGGAGATACGCGCTCCGGGCTCCCGTTGCGAATCTCGCGCGCCACCCGCATTAAATCGCTGACAACCGCGACACCTGTTGGGAGAGACCCGGCTCCCCGGCCGTAATAGAACGTATCCGCACCGTATTGCCCCCGGACCCAGACCGCGTTGTAAGCTCCCTGGACGCTGGCGAGAATCGTGGATAGCGGGATCAGCGACGGCCGGACGGAGAGGATCACGCCCTGTGAGGTTTGACGCGCGGCACAAACCAGGCGGATCGTATGACCCAGCCGGTGCGCGTACTGGAAGTCGGTGGGCGACAAACGCCGGATCCCTTCGGTGTAGATGTCGGAAGGAGTAATCTTCTCGCCGAAAGCGAGCGCGGCGAGAATCGCCAGTTTCGACCGGGCGTCATAGCCGTCCACATCCGCGCTTGGGTCGGCCTCCGCATATCCGAGCCTTTGCGCTTCAGCCAGAACTTCATCGAACGCAGCCCCGCGTTTCTCGATTTCCGTGAGGATGAAGTTGCTGGTGCCGTTGAGGATGCCGTACAACTCGGTAATCCGGTCTCCGGAGATGCCTTCGCGCAGCACCGCGTGGATCGGTATGCCGCCGCAGACGCTCGCCTCCATTGCAAGGTTGATGCCCGCGGCGATTGCCCGGTCCCAGAGAGATGCCCCGCAGATCGCCATCAATTCCTTGTTTGCGGTGACGACGGATTTTTTGTTCTCGATCGCGGTTTCAATCATCTCCCGCGCAACGCCGGTGCCGCCTACCAGTTCGGTGACGATGTCCACTTCCGGATGGGTCACTACCTCCCGCCAGTTGGAGGTAATGTAAACATCTCCTAACCCTTCGGGCAGCCGTTTCGTCTGTACATTGCGGCTGCAGACAGCGCGAACGTTTAACCGGAAACCGAGTTTCAGCTCAATTTGATCGGCATTTTCCGCAAGAATCGTCAGGGCGCCCATTCCTACGTTGCCCAGACCGATAATGCCGACATTTACATGGGACATATGCGACCATTATGCCATTCGCGGAACTCCCCAATGATCCCGGCGGGCGGCTATGGTAACAATACGGGTAGAATGACACGCCGAATCGCCCTGTTCTGCGTCGCGCTTCTTTTTACGGCGGGGCTTGGGGCGCAGTATCCGGCTCCCGGTGTAGAGGATCGCCCCGATGTGCGGCTGCCGAGCGGAAAGCGCCAGAGCGATGAGATCCTCAAGGCCGAGTATCAGAAGAATCTGGAGGACGCCGCGGAGCTGCTGCGACTTGCCGAGGATCTCAAAATCGAGCTCGAGAAGAACGACCGGTACGTTCTTTCGCTCGACGTTTACAAGAAAACTGAAGAGATTGAGAAGGTTGCCAAGCGCATTCGGAAGCGCCTGAAACGCTTTTAATTTCCCCCTCCTCCTGCGGGACGCCCGGTGCTATGGTATCGGGGTAATGCGGCTCGCTTGCATCGCCGTTCTGCCAATCGTGGTGCACTCCGCCGTTCTGGCCCTTGATCGGGAGCCCTTGAAGAAATTTCGCCTGCAGGCGATCGTGCTGGCGGACGATGACGGGTCGCGCGCCGCGGCGGCTGCCGGATTTCAGATTCAGCGATGGGTTGACTATGCCAACGAGGCATGGAGGCTTGCGCGCTTCCGGTTCGAATTCGATCCGCGTCGGATCGTTACCCTCCGGCATACACGGCTCAACCGGATGATGGGCGAGGAGGATGGCGACTGGCCGGAAGTGCGTGGAATCGGCGACCGGATTGCGGCCCGCTTCCCGGGCCGGATCGTTGTCTTTTTCCGCCACGGTCCGGGAGAAGAACCGACCGGGCGCGGTTTTTCGTGGACCGACTACAACTTCATCGTCATGCCGGGCTTCGAGCATAGCCGTGTCTGCGGACGGCAGAACATCGCGCTTCTGGCGCACGAACTCGGCCACTATTTCGGGCTGGTTCACACGTTCGATCGCGAGTTTCGCACAGTCCAGGAGGCAATGAGGCATTACGAGGCAGCCGGCCACGAGCTGCGCACCGGCGCTGGAAACCGCCTTTCCGATACGCCTTCGACGCCTCATATCCAGGAACTGCAATGTACGGCGGACCAGTTCGTAGAGCTCGGCGGCGAGCTTTACTTGATCCCGCGCTGGAATCTGATGTCGTACTATTACCACGCCGACCCTAAGCGCGACCTGCGCCAGCTATCGCCCCAGCAGTCTGCCTGGGCGCGGCGCGTGGCTCACCTTCGCCAGAAGGGAGGAGGACCGCTACCCTCCAACCGGACCGCGGGACAAGCGATTGCCTTCGAAAGCCTCGAAATCGAGCGGCAGAGCGGCGTATGGACAGAGGTACAGACGATGAGCCATCGGGGACCAGAGAATTGGACTCGAGGCCGCCACCTGTTCTGCAGGGCCGCGCCCAAAGGATCTCTGACTCTGCTGTTCCCCGTCAAGGAAGGCGGCCGTTACCGCATGGCGGTATATGGAACGCTGGCGCCGGATTACGGGAGGACTCGCTTCAGCGTCGAGGGCCGTGTTGTCGGCGAGCTCGACGGCTGGGCTCCGTTGATTACCCCGAGCGGCCGGGTTGGTCTCAAGACGGTACGGCTGCAGGCAGGAACGCATCGATTCCGGATTGATGTATTGGGGAAGAACGCGGAGTCGAACGGATATCACTTCGGGCTGGACTGCTTGGAAGTATCAAAGCTGTAAAGCTATTTCATCACCTTCAGGAGAACGGCCCCGCCAGCGGGAACCTCGGCTGTGTAGCCATCGACAAATTGCCCCAGGTTCCTTCGCGCCCAAACGTCGCGGACAGGCAGGCTGCCATGCAGTTTCAGTTCCCCCCATGTCACGCTGACGCGGGCCGGCGCAGTCCCCCGGTTGACGAGCGCGACGGCCCAGTCGCCGCCTGCGAGCCGCCTAACCCAGACTTCGCGGTGCCCATCCTGCCATTCGCGATACCCTTGCTGCCGCAGCGGGTCATCGTGGATCGCAAGCACCTCGGGATGTGTGAGCATTTCGCGGACCGGCGCGGGCATCTTATCCATGCGGCCACGTACAAAAACAGGCGCCGCGAGGATGGCTCGAAGAGTCATCTCCGTCCGCAGCTTTTCTGCTTTCGCGCTGCTCGCGAGGTCGATCGGCGCGGAATCGCGCTCGTAGGGGACCGGGCGCGCGGGTGAGGCTGGAGCCTCGCGATCCCCATGCTTGAGGGCTCCAAAGAAGCCGTCGCACGGGTGCGGACCTGGAGAAGACATGCGTCCGAGCTTCAAGCCTTTGCTGTGCAGGTTGCTTTCAAGGGCCTCTCTATTGGGGAAGCGCTCGCCTGGACCGCTGTCGTCGAGCAGGATGTAGATGTAGCCTGCATCGCGCAGGCCGCTCGATACGAGAGCGTCTGCCAGGCGCCGCACTGCTTTCTCGTCGGCCTTGCGGTCGGCTACCCAGCCTTTGGGCGGCGTGCATGCAAGGCCAGTGCCGGAAGGAGCTGTCGATTCCGGAAGCGGCGGCGTCTGGGAATCTGCGAAGAGAGCGGTGACGATCAGGCACAGGCACAGGAGCGACCGGATCATCACCGCCCGCAGCTCCCGCTAAGCGCGCAGATACCTTTCGCGCAGGATCGTCATGTGGTGTGATGCGTGCCCTGCAATGATGTAGGCCAGGGCACGAACTGTGATCGCGTTGTTGTTCACTGTACCTTGGCGCGTCCAAGCTGAGGCGTCGAGAACGCGAAACAGGCAGAGCGTGGACTGGCGCACTACCTGAAACTCTTCGATCAACTCTCGCAAGGAACACCGCGAAAAAGGCCCAAATTCGACGTAGGCGTTCTGTTCGAAGGCTGCGAGCGGAGTTGGATCGTTGCGGGCGATCCGGAGCGCGCGATAGCTGAAGATGCGCTCCGCGTCGATAACATGCCCCAGCGCTTCCTTGATCGACCACTTGCCGGGAGCATACCGAAAGTCGCCCTTCTCCTCAGGCACCGACGAGAGCAGCTCGATGCTTGCCTGTCCTTGACGGGTCAGATCATCGAGAATATCGCCGTCCGGAACAAGGGATACGTAAGTGTGGAAGTAGGTAGCGTACTCAGACTGGTCCGGCCTGCCGGCCGGAACCCGCACTCGGGCAGTGGATTCCACCATGCGCTTGAGCGTAGCACAGACGATGATCGGTGAGTGATACTCTGAAGGGATTTAGAACATGATCCAGGGAATTGAACACGCGGCCATCGCCGCGGCCAATGTGTCTGCTCTTGCCGATTGGTACGTTGCGACTCTCGGCTTTACGATCGTCTACCAGTCCCCCAATGCCACGTTTGTGAAAGCAGCAGACGGAGGCCTGATCGAGATTATTCAATCCGAGGGAGAGAGGCCTCCTCAGAATCTGAAGACGCCCGGGTTCCGCCACCTGGCCTTGACCGTGAAGGATTTTGATGCTGCCTACGCGGAGCTTCAGGCGAAGAATGTCTCCTTCCTCGGTCCGCCTCAGGAAAGCAAAGGGAACAAGGTCGTCTTCTTCACGGACCCTGAGGGCAACATATTGCACCTTCTGCAACGGGCAAAGCCGCTCGCATAGCCGCAGGCTACGGAATCTTCGTTGTCTGGTGTGCGGCGAGGCGCCACGCGCCGCCCTGCTTTACCCACAGGTGCATCATCATGATGTGGTCGTTGAATGGACGGCGATCGCTCGTCCCTCTCATGCGCATGATGCAGTGGGCGACGGCGGAGTCGCCGTAGGGGACTACCTGAATCTTTTCGTGATCGATGCCTTCGTAGCGCTGCGCGCCCGATTTTAACCGGTCGAGGTACTGCTGTTTGGTTTCGATCACACCGGTCGAGTGCGCATAAATCAGGCTTGGCGTCAGCACCTTTTCAAGAGTGGCTGCGTCGCGGGCGACGACGGCTGCGGCCCACTTCTTCTCCGCCTCACGAATCTCCTCTTCAACGCCAGCGAGGACGGGACTGGCGGTGATGACGGCCATCATCAGGATGGCAAACCGAAATCGCTTCATGAGGGCACATCATATCGCGCTTTGTCAGGACGAATCGAGCGCACTGTGTTAGCTGGGGTTGGGAAGGGCGATGGCAGTTTCCCACCATGCGGGGTTGAGCCATGGCCGGGGCCGGCTGAAATCGTAATTGCCGATGATCAGGACCGGCGTTCCTTCCTTCAACACGTTCTGCCCGTCTTCGCTTAGCGTCCATTCATCGCCCCATTGGTATAGCCAGATCGCGTCGCGCTCGAGCAGCCGGACACAGGCGTGGCTTGCAGGACGGCCGGGCAGCGTGTACTGGTGGAATGCCAGGCCGCGCTTGCTGTGGAAGTTGAAATACCAGTTCATCAGCCACGTTTCGTCGATTGTGCTTCGCCTCGATCTGGCTCGCCAGTTCAGATGGAACAGTCCGGTCGGTGTCGGATC
>JADGHK010000052.1 GCA_019686145.1 Bryobacteraceae bacterium
ACTGAGCTGGAGCAAAGGCATTTTGATATCGCCCGCTCGCTCCAGACCGTACTGGAAGAAACTGTTCTGTCACTTTGCGACTGGCTGAAGCAGGCGACCGGCTTCGACAACCTGTGCCTGGCAGGCGGCGTTGCCCTGAACTGCGTGATGAACTCGCGTATCCGGGACGACGGTCCTTTCCGCAACGTCTGGGTTCAGCCGGCCGCGGGCGACGCAGGAACGGCCCTTGGAGCAGCGCTTTGGATCGATAGCAGGGAGCGCAAAGAAACAGCGAAACCGGAGCCGATGGAGCACTGCTACCTCGGGCCGGAATACAGCGACAGCGAGATTGAGGATTTCCTGCGCCGTTCCAAGCTGCCATACCGGCGCTCCAAAAGACCTTCCGAGGAAGCGGCGGAACTCCTGGCTCAGGGGCGCGTACTCGGCTGGTTTCAAGGGCGTATGGAGTTCGGCCCGCGCGCTCTCGGCGCACGTTCGATCCTCGCCACTCCGACAGACGAATCCGTGCGGGGCGTCCTGAACTGCATTAAGGACCGCGAAGACTTTCGCCCGGTGGCTCCTTGCGTCATCGAGGAGAAAGCCGCGGAATGGTTTTTCCACACCGGTCCCTCGCCCTTCATGCTTTTCGTATCCAAGGTTCGACCGGAGAAGGCTGCTCAGATCCCCGCCGCGCGGCATGTCGATGACACGGCACGCGTCCAGACTGTCAACCGGCGCCGGAATCCACTCTTCTACGACCTTCTGCGTGCCTTCGAGCGGCGCACCGGCGTCCCGGTGCTGATCAATACATCGTTCAACATTCGGGGAGAGCCTATCGTTTGTTCTCCCCGCGACGCCATCGCCGCTTTCGCCACATCTCCGCTCGACGGCCTCGTCATCGGCTCCTTTTTGCTGGAGAAGAGGGCATGAGGGTATCGGTTGTGGTGCCGACGCATCACCGCAACGCGCTGCTCCAGCGATGCCTCTCCGCGCTCCTCTCTCAGGACCTGAACCCGAACTGCTACGAGATTCTCGTGATCGACGATGGCCGGTCTACAGAAACGGAATACCTCGTGACGCTATGCGCGTTGAATACACCGATTCAGGTCCGCTACCTTCGGCCCGGCAATACGAGAGGTCCGGCCGCCGCCCGCAATGCCGGCTGGCGCGCGGCTGAAGGCGAGATCATCGCCTTCACGGATGACGACTGCGTGCCGAACAGCGACTGGCTCAAGCACGGGCTCTCCGCATTCGTGCCAGGAGTCGACGCGGTGTTCGGCAGGGTTGTCGTGCCCTTGCCCAGCCGGCCGACCGATTATGAGCGGAATGCGTCCCGGCTGCAGTACGCCGGATTCGTCACCGCCAACTGCTTTTGCCGCCGCACGGCCCTCGAAGCCGCGGGCGGTTTCGATGAGCGATTCAGGCTTGCCTGGCGCGAGGACAGCGACCTCTTCTTCACACTGATCGAGCTACAGAGGCGATGCGTTCAGGAACCGCGAGCCATCGTCATACATCCGATCCGGCCCGCGCGCTGGGCGGTGAGCCTTGCGCAGCAGCGGCGGGCGATGTATAACGCGCTGCTCTACAAGAAGCACCAGCGCCTGTACCGGAAGTACATACAGAGAAATCCTCCGTGGCTGTACTATCTCTCCGCCTTCGCTCTCCTTGCCTGGATTGGAGCCTGGATCGCAGGGGCAGCCGCAACGGCCGCGGCGGCTGCTACCGCATGGCTCCTTGCGACTTTCATTTTCTTTCTCAAACGCCTGGCCTTTACGTCAAAAGCGCCGTCCCACATCGCGGAAATGGCCCTCACCTCCGCGCTGATCCCTCTGCTTGCGATCTTCTGGCGACTTCGAGGAGCCGTACGCTACCGCGTGCCTTTCCTATGAGTGAACAGTTGCCCCGCTTTGTTCAGATCGAACCAGTCGGCCAGTGCAACTTAAAGTGCCAGATGTGCCCCATCATGTACCGCCGCGACGGTCCGCCCCACGGCCCGCCCGCGTTCCTTGACTTCGATGCGTTCGTCCGGCTCGTTGACCAATTCCCTGCTCTCGAAGAGCTGCACCTGCAAGGGCTCGGAGAACCGCTCATGCACCCGCGGTTTTTCGATATGGTCCGCCATGCCGCATCGCGAGGCGTTCGAGTGACGACGAACACCAACCTCACGATCCTCAACGCTCGCCGCGCCAAGGAATGTGTCGCGAGCGGCCTTGACGTTCTGCATGTTTCTCTGGATGGCGCAACCGCGGAGATGTATGAATCCATCCGTACGGGAGCCCGGTGGGAAACCGTAATGGCTAACCTCGATCTCTTGATTCGCGCACGCCGGGAGGCAGGATCGGACCGGCCGCATCTCCATCTGGTGATGGTGATCATGCGCCGCAACCTGAGGGAGCTGCCGGCTGTGGTGCGCCTTGCCGCGGAACACGGCTTCGCGGAGATCTTCGTTCAACACCTGTGCCATGAGTACGGCGAATCTACGCTGCCAGAGGAGTACCGGTCGATGCGCGAATTTGTCGGGCAGGAAACGCTGCTCGGCGAAGACGCCGGGCTTGTCGCTGCGACGTTCGAGCAGGCGCGGATTATCGCGGAATCCGCCGGCATCACCTTGCGCCTGCCTCCGCTTGCGGAGCGCCCGGAGCGCCAGGCCATGAAAGGAAGGGACCGCTGCGACTGGCCCTGGCGGGGAGCCTACTTCAGCTATCAGGGATTTGCAATGCCGTGCTGCATGGTCTCAACCCCGGACCGGATTCACTTCGGGAATGCGATCGAGCAGGGGGTTGAGAAGATCTGGAACGGGCCGGCCTACCAGGAGTTTCGCAATCGGCTCGACTCCGACGAACCGCCGGAGATCTGCCGCTCCTGCGCCATCTACAACTCGACATTCTAATATGCGCGCCGTCGATATTCTTCTCCCTACCTGCAACCGTCTGGAGTCGCTGATCTTCACTCTATCCGGCGTTGCCACCCAGGACTTCACGGATTTCAGACTGATTGTCGCGGATCAAAGCGACGAGCCGGCCAGAAATTCGACCGTTGTCCAAACGTTGCTCCGCGTTATCGAGGCGAGAGGCGCCAGGATCGAATGGCATCACCGTCCCTCCCTGTGGGGAATCGCCGAGCAGAGAGACTATCTCTTGCGCCGGTCCGACGCTCCGGCAGTCCTGTTCCTCGACGACGACGTTCTGATGGAAGCCGGCGTACTCGGCCGTCTGCTCCGCATCTTGAATGAGCAGCAGTGCGGCTTTGTCGGGGCGTTTCCGAACGGGGCATCCTACAGGCTCGACGTACGCCCGGAGCAGCAGATCGTCGAGTTCTGGGAAGGACGCGTGCAGAGCGAGGTCGTGAGCCCGGGTACGAGGGAATGGGAACGCTGGAATCTGCACCGGGCATCGAACCTCCTGCATGTTTCCATGCGGCTCGCGCCCGGCGAATTCCGGCTGTACAAGGTCGCCTGGCTGGCCTCCTGCGTCCTCTACGACCGCGAAAAACTGGTTGAAGTCGGCGGCTTCTCATTCTGGCCGCGCCTGCCGCGATTTCACTCCGGCGAGGAAGTTCTCGTACAGAATCTGATCATGCGCCGCTGGGGCGGATGCGGTGTGATGCCTTCCCAAACCTGGTACTCGGAAGTCCCGTCGACCGTGCTGAATGAGGCGGGAACGGTCGATGGGCACGCGCTCGATCTGCTGCCGGAGATGCTTCACCGTTATGCAGCGCCGGCGGCGAAGCCTTAGGGAATTGACCGGCTGCGTGATTCCGGACGGGAGCTTCAATGAAAATCGTGCGAGGAAACGGCAGGCTGCTCCACTTGAAGCGGAGTCACCCGGGCCACCTTCACTGAGACAACATTGTCCACATTCTGCAGCGTCCCCTCCAGCAGCAGAAACTGTTCACTAACCAGGACTGTACGGTTCCTGTCGAAAAAGTTTGGATCGACGATGGCATTCGCGATGCCGGTTTCGTCTTCCAAACTCAGAAAAAGAAATCCCTTGGCTGTTCCAGGACGCTGGCGGCAAATGACGCAGCCGGCGACTTTCACATACATGCCATTTTGCAGGCGGGGAAGATCCACAGCCCGGGCGACTTTCATTTTGTCCAGCCGCTCGCGGTGCCAGGCCATCGGATGCCTGCCGATCGTGAGCCCCATGCCCCGGAAATCGGCATGCAGGCGCTCGACGGAGTTCATGGGATTCAAAGGACACTCATCGGGTGGATGATCCATGGCATCAAACAGAGGGCCAGCGGATCGCAAAGCCGCCTCGCTTTGCCAAAGAGATTGCCGCCGGTGGCCGTCCTGTCTGGACAATGAATTCAGAGCGCCAATTTGAGCCAGTTGCGTCAATTCATCCTTCCGCAGTTCCGGAACACGGCGGGTCAGATCATCGATGCTGGAAAAAGGGCCTCTGGCGCGTTCTTCGACGATCGCCAGCGCGGCTTCCTTACGGAAGCCTTTCACATAGTTAAAACCCAGGCGCACGACCTTTTCCCCGCCCTCATTCTCGATCGTGCACAGCCAGTCAGAGCGGGCCACATCGACAGGGCGAAAGTGCAATCCATGACGCTGCGCGTCTTTCACCAGCGTGGCCGGCTGATAAAAGCCCATCGGCTGATTGTTCAGCATTGCAGCCGTAAAGGCCGCCAGATAATGGCACTTGAAATAAGCGCTGGCGTAAGCGATCAGTGCGAAGCTGGCAGCATGCGATTCCGGAAATCCGTAGAGAGCAAAAGAAGTGATCGACTGAATAATGGTCTCCTGCACCGCCCCGGTAATGCCCTTGGCATTCATTCCATTCCGCAGCTTCACCTCCACTTCCTTCATCCGGGCTTCCGAGCGTTTGAAACCGAAGGCACGGCGCAGTTCTTCCGCCTCGCCGCCGGTAAAACCCGCCACAATCATCGCCATCCGGAGCAATTGCTCCTGAAAAAGCGGTACGCCCAGAGTGCGCTTTAGCACAGGCTCCAGAGCAGGGTGCATATAATCCACCGGCTCGCGCCCCTGCCGGCGCCTTAGGTAGGGATGCAGCATCTTGCCTACAATTGGCCCGGGACGAATGATCGCCACTTGCACAACAATGTCATAGAAGCATTTCGGACGCAGACGCGGCAGGCACGACATCTGAGCCCGGCTTTCCACCTGAAACAGCCCCACCGTATCAGCCTTGCTCAAGGCTGCATAAACCTTGGCGTCGTTCTGAGGCAGATGCGCCAGGTCGATCTCCTCACCGTAAGCTTCCTTCACAAGCTTCTGCGTATCCTTGAGGACCGCCATCATGCCAAGACCCAGCAGATCCACCTTGATCATCCCCATGTCGGCGCAATCATCCTTATCCCATTGAATGACCACGCGCCCGGGCATTGTGGCTGGTTCGAGAGGCACGATGGAATCCAACTGTCCCTGGCATATCACCATACCGCCGGAATGCTGGCCCAGATGGCGAGGCAAATCCTGAATCGCGCGGAAATTCTCAAAGAACTTCCGCACCAGAGGCTGCTGTAAATCAAAGCCCGCTTCCCGAAACCGGCGCTCATCCGTATCCTTCGGATCATGCCATTCCCACCCGCGCGTGAGATTGGAAAGCCTCGCCAGAGACTCCTGATCGAAGCCGAACACCTTCCCGACGTCGCGAGCCGCCGACCGGCCCCGGTAGGTTATGACATTTGCCGTCATCGCCGCGCCTAAACGGCCATAGCGCTGATAGACGTACTGGATGACACGCTCCCGGTCGTCGCCGCTTGGCAGGTCAAGATCGATGTCCGGCCACTCACCGCGCTCCTCAGAAAGAAAACGCTCAAATAGCAGCTCCATACTGACGGGGTCTACGGCAGTAATCCCCAGCGCATAGCAGACAGCGGAATTCGCGGCAGAACCGCGGCCCTGCACCAGCACATCGTTACGGCGGCAAAACTCGACAATGTCCCAGACAATCAGGAAGTAGCCGGCGAGATTGAGTTTCTCGATAAGAGCAAGCTCGAACTCTATTTGTCTGCGAGCCCGTTCCGTGTAAGGACGGTATCGCCTTCGCGCGCCTTCCTCCGTCTTCTTGCGCAAATAAGAGTTCATCGTTTCGCCGGGTGGGACCGGATACTCCGGAAACTGATACCCCAGGTCCGCCAACGTGAAATTGAGGCGGGAGGAAAGCTCCACAGTGTTGGCTATGGCTTCCGGCAGATCACCGAAGATTTCCGCCATCATGGACGCAGGCTTGAGGTAACGCTCGGCGTTGATCGCTAACAGACGGCCGGCCGTTTCAAGCGTCACCTTATGGCGCACGCAGGTGAGCACGTCGAGCAGTTCACGGTGAGCGGGGTTCGCATAGGAAACGCCGTTCGTGGCGAGCAGCGGGAGCTTGAACGATCGCGCCAGAGCAACCGCAGCCTGGTTCCGCGCCTCTTCCTCCCGGTGGAAGTGCCGCTGCAGCTCGACATAAACGTTCTGGCGCCCGTAGATACGGATCAGATGCTCGAGCATCTGCCTGGCCGCTTCTCCGCCCTGCCTGAACGCATGCGCCAGAGGCCCTTCCGGTCCACCCGTAAGGCAGATCAGCCCTTCAGAATAGCGGTTCAGCTCCTCATGGCTCGCCGCGGCCTCCCCCTTCTTGCTCCGCAGCTTCATCGAGCTGATGAGGCGGCAAAGATTCTGATACCCGGTGCGCGTCGAGGCCAGTAACGGGTAACGGCACCCGTCAACGGTGGTAACTTCCGCGCCAATATGAGCTTTCACTCCCAGTTTCCGGGCTGCCATGTGAAACCGGGGAGCGCCGCTGAGCGAATCTCGATCCAGCTGGGCAATGGCGGGAAGTCCCAGCTCTGCTGCCGCATTCACAAGATCCTCTGGATTTGCAGCACCTTCCAGAAAACTGAATGCCGACCGGGCATGAAGCTCAACGTACTTCATTTTCGCCTTTTCTTCGCCTATTAGAGTATAACAACCCTGATGGCGAACGGAGCAGGATGTACAATCACTTCATCCAGCCAGCCAGCGGTACCGGCTGCCGGAGGGGACGAGATGCGAAGAACCATGAGCCGCCGGGACTTCTTAAGCACAGTGGGAGCGGCCGCACCGCTCGTTGCCGCACCGCCCGAGAAACGGCCTAACTTCGTCTTCATTTTCACTGACGATCAGCGGTTCGATACGATCCGCGCGCTTGGCAACCGGGAAGTCCACACACCGAACATGGACCGGTTGGTCAAGCAGGGTCTTGCCTTCACACACGTCTTCACAATGGGCGGGACGATCCCGGCCATTTGCGCTCCAAGCCGGGTGCAGCTCATGACCGGGCAGACGCTCTTTCACGTCCACCGCAGCATCATACAGCCCGGAGATGCGGCCGGAAGCCGGCGTCCGTTCACCCTGTTCCCTGAGGCGTTACACCAGGCCGGCTATGCAACTTTCGCTACCGGGAAATGGCACAATGGTCCGGCCCTCTTCAACCGCGCCTTCCGCGACGGCGCAGCCATCTTCTTCGGCGGCATGAGCGATCATGACAAAGTGCGCGTCGTCGACTACGACCCGAGCGGTCGCTATCTAAAGGAGAACGCGCACACCGGCAACGCGTTTTCGAGCGAGCTGTTCACCAACGCCGCGCTTCAGTTCCTAAGAAACCGGAAGAAGGACAACCCCTTCCTGCTCTACATTGCCTACACTTCACCGCATGATCCCCGGATGGCTCCCCAGCGCTACAGGGATCTATATCAGGCAAAGAACATTCGGCTGCCCGCAAACTATCTGCCGCAGCATCCCTTCGACAACGGGGAAATGAAGGTGCGGGATGAGCTGCTTGCGCCCTTCCCGCGCACGCCGGAAGAGGTGCAGGAGCACATCGCAAGCTACTACGCGATGATAAGCGAAGTGGATGCCCAGATCGGACGTGTCCTTGACGAAGTAGAGCGAAGCGGCGAAGCGGACAACACGTACATCATCTTTGCAAGTGACAACGGGCTTGCCGTTGGACGTCACGGGCTGCTCGGGAAACAGAATCTGTATGACCACAGCGTCCGCGTTCCAATGGTGATTGCCGGCCCCGGTATTCCAAAGGGCCGCCGCAGTCACGCATTGTGCCACTTGATGGATCTTTGCCCTACGATCTGTGACCTCGCCCGCGTTCCCATCCCTGACAAAGTCGAGGCAAGAAGCCTTAAACCGCAGCTCAACAATCCGAATGCTCCCGGGCGGGACGCGGTAATCTTCGCCTACCGTCATCTTCAGCGCGGCGTCCGGACGGATCGCTATAAATTGATCCTCTACAACGTCAAGGGCGTCAAGACCGCACAGCTCTTTGACTTACAGAAAGATCCGGATGAACGCCACAATCTGGCCGGGGATCCGGGCCAGGCGGCACGAATCCGTGAACTGAAGGCGTTGCTACAACAAAGGCTTCGGGAGGCGGGCGACCGGACGGATCTCGACGCACCCGATTGGACTGTCTGACACTGGCGCGGGAACCTGCAATGACCGGATTGAATCGAAGAGAGTTTATGGCAGATCTGGCAGCGGGAACGCTGGGGGCGGCACAAGCCAACAAGCCAAACGTAATCCTGATTCTTCTCGACAATCTCGGGTGGGCGGACCTTGGCTGCTATGGCAACCGTGTCATCGAGACTCCGAATATCGACAGGCTCGCGGCTGACGGCGTCCGCTTCACGAACGCCTATGCAGCCTGCCCCGTCTGCTCGCCTACGCGCGCCAGTATCCTGACTGGCAAGTACCCTGCCCGCTTGCACCTCACCGACTGGATCCCTGGACGCAAACAGTGGCCGCACGCGAAGCTCCTGGTTCCGGAGTTCGAGCAACAGTTGCCTCTAAAGGAAATTACAATTGCCGAGGCGCTGCGTCCTTTCGGTTATCAATCGGCCAGCATCGGCAAGTGGCATCTGGGAGCCGCGGGATTCGGCCCCGAGCAGCAGGGATTTCAACTGAATGTGGCCGGTACGGAGAAAGGCTCCCCGCCCGCCTACTTTGGCCCCTTTGCTCTTCCGGGACTAAAGAGCGAGTCGA
The DNA here is from genome assembly GCA_019686145.1 of Bryobacteraceae bacterium. GTDB lineage: Bacteria > Acidobacteriota > Terriglobia > Bryobacterales > Bryobacteraceae > JADGHK01. Next base: position 8,975 of record JADGHK010000052.1, read on the forward strand.
AAGAGGATTCTCTCACGGAGATGCTGACCGCCGCAGCCGGGAGGTTCATCGATTCCGTCTATGAGCGCGGTCCCTTTTTTCTTTACCTGCCAGAGTTTGCGGTGCACACACCGCTTCAGGCGCGTCCCGAGGCAGTCGAGAAGTACCGGAAGAAAGACGCAAAGATCCACCCGGTGCATGCCGCAATGGTAGAGAGCGTGGATCAGGCGGTGGGGCGGATTCGGAAGAAGCTCGTGGAACTTGGGATTCAGGACAACACCATCCTTGTGCTCAGTTCTGACAACGGAGGGCTGCGGTACGAAAGACGATCCAAGGTCCTGGTGACCGACAACAGTCCGCTGCGCGCCGGGAAGGGGCACCTCTACGAGGGAGGAATTCGCGATCCGCTGCTGATTTACTGGCCCGGCGTCACTAAGCCGGGGCGCGTGATCGATACGCCGGTATCGTCCATTGACCTTCTGCCGACGATCCTGGAGATGACGGGAGCGCAGTCGTCCATTCCGAAAGACGTCGACGGTGTGAATCTTGCGCCGCTTTTGCGCGGAGGTCCGCCGCCGCGGCGAGACGAACTGTTCTGGCACTACCCGCACTACAGCAATCAGGGAGGAGTCCCGAGCGGCGCAATTCGGCGCGGCGATTTCAAGCTGATCGAGTTTTATGAAGACGGCCGCCTGGAACTGTTCAACCTCAGGGAGGATCCCGGCGAGCGGGTTAACCTTGTGCGAAAGATGCCGGCCACGGCGAAAGACTTGCACAGGCGGCTCCAGGCA
>JADGHK010000053.1 GCA_019686145.1 Bryobacteraceae bacterium
GTAAATGTCTTTTGTCCGATCACGGCGCGCGCTGCCTGACCGGTTGAAAACTCTGCGGCCCCACACAGCGCCGCGGCACAAAAAAGAATACCAATAGACTTCATGCTGAAAGTAGCTCGCTTGTAGACTGTTTAGTATAGCAAGCGTGACAGACGCACCCTGCCGCGTCCAGGTTGCGTGCGAGCTTCCGATCCGGATTAAGGGGAAAAATTTACTTCGGCTGCAGAATTTCGCCCCATACGACCTGGAACGCTTCAACCTCGTTGTCGAAGTTCCGGCCCGCTCGAACGAAGACCCAGCTGTTCAGAGGCAGGTCATCCGCGTTCACCGGCAAGCCGGAACCCAAGAAACGCGTATCTTCACGGAGGAGAATGCTTTGCTCCTCGCCCGATCGCGTGCGCAGGATAATCCGCTCGGGGCTGCGGCGGACGACGACCCCGGCAAATGTAAGATTTCCTCTGGGGAAGAGGCTTTCCAGCGCGTACGACGTCGTGGCGCGCGGGGCCTTGCGCATCGGCACGCGTTGGGACGGACGAGGCTCAGCTTTGGCCGGAGCCTCCATGACACGGAGGGCACGAATGTAACACTTCGAGTTGCCTGGATTCCGTTCCGCGAGCAGAAGGAGGTGGTCGCCGGCTTTGAGCAGCATGGCCGACGCGGGGTGCCTGGAATGCTCGATGTAGGTTTTCGAGTCAAACGAGCACCGGTAGACCTTGTTGTCCTGCTCTCGCACCGTCAGGGTGCCTTCGGATGCCGTACCCTCCCGTTCGAGCAGTTCCCCTTCAAAGAAGCCCGGCCGGACGCCGTCCTGCGCCAGCGCTCCTAAAGTCATCAGGAATAGAAACATGATGACTTGCATCGGCCCTCCAGTCTTCCGTCAGGCTGGGCAACCCGCCACTCAAATCGAGTATAGACTACCGTTTCGAATACATTACCTGTTGAATTGATAAAATGGAACAATCTGTCAACAGGGGAGTTCGAGTTGTTTACGAGTACTACGGGGATCGCTACGCGTGCGGGTGCATGGTTTTTACAGTCAGGCATTGTCGATGAACAAGGAGGCGTTGCCCGCTACTACAACCTAGATGCCGGCCGGAACGCGCTCGTATCCACTGAGATCACTGGCTACACAATCTCCACACTGGCGTTTCTGTATTCTTCAACAGGCCGGACAGAGTTTCTCGACAACGCCATTCGCTGCGGGCGGTTCCTCTGCCGCAAAGCGTGGGACTCGCGGCTCCGCATTTTCCCCTTCGAATATCCATCGCAAGGGAAGGCTCCTGATCCCCTCGGATACTTCTTCGATTCGGGCATCATTTGCCGGGCGCTGCTTTCGCTATGGAGAATCACGGGGGACCCGGAGTTTCTGGGCATTGCGACGCAATGTGCCTCTGCGATGGCGGTCCACTTCGCTCCTCGCGACGGCGACGTGCCGCCGGTGCTACGCCTTCCAGAGCTGGAGCCGGCGCCCTATGAAAAGCGGTGGTCGCGCGAGCCGGGATGCTATCAGTTGAAGTCGGCCCTGGCCTGGCTCGAAGCCGCCGAGGCGGCGGCTGAGCCCTCCTACTGCCACCACTATGACCGGCTGTTAGAAAGATCGCTCCAAACACATCGCGACTTCCTGCCGGGCAGCGACGATCGCTCGAAGGTCATGGACCGGCTCCATGCCTATTGCTACTTCCTGGAAGCACTTCTCCCCAGCGTCGAGCGACAGGACGTGCAGGCCACATTGAGCGAGGGAATCGACAGAGTGAGCTTTTTCCTCCGTGACATCAGCCCGGAGTTCGCTCGATCCGACGTGTACGCACAGCTGCTGCGGGTTCGCCTGTTTGCGGCATCCGCAGGAGTCCGGCCCTTAGACGAAAGGGCGGCGGCCGAGGAGGCGGCCTGTGTGGAGTCGTTCCAGTTTGAGTCCGCGGATCGCCGTCTGGACGGAGCCTTCTGCTTTGGGCGCAAGGGAGGGGAATTGCTGCCTTTCGCCAATCCGGTATCGACCGGGTTCGCCTGCCAGGCGCTGGCGCTCTACCAGCAGTACCAGGATGGACATTGGAAGGCAGCCTGGCAGGATCTCATCTGACGATCCTCGGCACCCGAACCGCGGCGCAACGCCTCCCGTCTCCGTCCCGACGCCGGGCATCGAGCGGCGCCGTGCATTGGAACGTGCCGCCCGATGTTGGGTCGAACGCCTCGGCGATCGATATGCGACAGCCGGCGTTCAGCCGGCTCTGTACATCTGTCCTTATTGGCCGTAGCCCGTTTGAGGCTGGCTCACTACGCGAGGGCAGTCCGTCCACCGGGTCTGCGCCACGCCGGTTTGCGGAGCGGTGATCCGATCCTGCATTAACGCGAGGTTACGTTGATGGACCTCTTCGAGCCGGGAGATGGCGAGACGCTGGTTGCTGGCAAGGTCGCGTATGGCACTGACGATCGCATCCAGTTTTTGCTGCCCGGTCTCTGTCTGCATCTGTGTCAAGGCCTGTTGCAGGCGCTGATCGGTCTGACGGAGGTTTGTCATGTCTTGTTCCCAGCGCGAAATCATTTCCTGGCAAGCCTGCGGCACTGCGGTTGTCATCTGCTGCATCTGGATGGGCTGCTGCTGCTGGGGCCAGGTGGCCGTGCTGGGACATGGCGTGGCCGAAATCTGTGGGTCACACTGTCCGTACTGCTGAATCTGCTGCTGTGGCTGGGACGTTTGCTGTCCAAACGCTGCGGTTCCTAGCATGAGGGTGCAAAGAAGCACCGCGCTGCATTTCCCGTTCATTGCTCCTCCTAGTTTCACCGGCGCCTGCTGCCCCACTAGGTCCGGGGCGCAATGACGGTGGCACCGGGACAACCGTGTGACTCTGCCGCAAAAGCGAACGTTACGAGATGCGGCGAGCGAGGACCGCGTAATCGAATCCCCCGAAGAAGGTCTCGCGAAAATTCTCAGGCAATTCCAGAAGCGACGGAATGGCTTGCGAAGCCGGAGCAAGCTTTTGTACGTGAAGGCGGCCAAAGCCTGCTTCTTCGAGGCAGAAACAGAGCAGCGCAGGGGGAACCGGACGTAGGTGCGTGGGATCAAGGTAGAAGAACGTCGCGAAGATTGCCAGACACTCCGGGTTTGGCGTCTCGATGGCAAGGAGGCCATTGAGTTGTAGCTTGCGGGCAGCTAACGCAATAAACTCGGGCAGCTTTGAAACCGGCAAATGCTCTACGACGTGGCAGCAAAAAAGACCATCGAGCGAGGCATCGGGAAGGCTCTCGAGATACTCGAACAGATCGCCCTGGCTGACGTTCAGCCCTTTGCTCTGGCAATATCTGACCAGCTCTTCGGACTGCTCCACGCCCTGCGCGGAAACACCAGCCTCCCGCATCAGATCGAGGAACTCGCCGCGGCCGCAGCCTACATCCAGAACGGAGCGGCAATCCTTGAAGTGAGGCACATAGAAGCGCTGGGTCTCGCGGACGTGCTCCTCGCTCCCGCGGAACCGTTCTGCGAAGCGGACAAAATCGATGTTCACCTGCGGCTGCTCGACGGACTTCTGAGCAGCAGCCGGAGCAGGGGACACCGGAGCCGTTGCAATGCGGCGGCTGGCAAGCCTCAGCTCCTGGTGAATCAGCCGCTCAAACTCGCCGCGTACCTTCTCGAGGTCTGCCCACAGGCGATTTTGAATCTCGTGAATGGCCCGCTCCAACGCCGTTGTGAACTCGCGGTGCTGGTGCCGCACGAGATCCCGGAACTCCTGCTCCTGTAATGTGAGGCGGTGTGAGTGGGCCGCCTGTGTTTCCGAGATCGCGCGGAGGAACTGAATCTCGCTTGCCGCGAGCTTCTGCTCCCACGCATTCCGCCACTCCGCCCAATGCACGCGGATGTCCTTGAGCTCCGCCGCCTCGGCCTGCAGATTTCGGGCCTGTTCCTCGCTCCGCTGCCTTGACTCCCGGATCAGGCCGTCGAGCGCCGCGAGCGATCGCTTGATTTCGTTCAGCGCCTCAAGCTGTGCCTCGACGCACTGCATCACGGCGCGGTTGAACTCCACCTGCTCCCGGACATGCCAGTTCAAAGCCCGTGCGACGGTGCGCTTCACAAGCTGGATCAGGTTGTTCAGCAGCCCGGGCGGGCGAGGATTCACCGTGCCGATGGCCGCCACCTTCCCCTCCGCCGCATCGCGGGCGTGCACGATGGGCATGAGGTCGGGCAACGGGACCGCGGCGCCATCGTTCAGCGGATAGCGGGCGCGAACGCGGTCCTGGATCTCGCGAATGATCGCGGTCAATTCGACGGTTTTCGGGTCAAGTCCTTCAGCGGCCATTTTTGCGGGACCAGCTCGCTGTGATCTTCGAGTAGACGCCGCCCCGAGGAGTAAACTCCCCGGTCACGGTCGCACACACAGGCTTGCAGGCATCCACGATGTCCCGCAGGAAGCGATTGACGACGTTCTCCTGAAAGATGCCGAGGTTGCGATACGCGAGCATGTACATCTTCAGCGACTTCAGCTCCAGGCACAGCTTATCCGGCACGTAGCTGATCGTGATGGTGCCATGATCGGGCAGTCCCGTACGCGGGCACACAGAGGTGAACTCCGGCATTTCGATCTCGATGTTGTAGGGCTCGCGATACTGGTTCTCCCACGTTTCAATCCGGGGCAGCTCGGCATCGATGCCCGATCTTGCGTGCTCCAGCGTATACTCCGGTCCCGTCTGCTGCGCGTCTGTCGGAGCTTTCGCGTCTTCCGGATCCTGGTGTCCCTTGTGGTCCTTGTGATCTTTGTGGTGCTTCTTTTTCATGCTCTTCCTCCGTTCCCCAGTGTTCGCGCAAGCAGATCGAGAAAGAGGCCAACATCCGTAACCACTCCGACCGCCTGCCCGGTTCCCCGGTCGCTTACCTTGGTTGCGACCGCCGGGTTGATGTCGACGCACACAATCTTCACCCAGCTAGGCAGCATATTGCCGACAGCGATCGAATGCAGCATGGATCCCAGGCAGAGCACGAGGCCGGCGCCGCGAAGCTGTTCGGCGTACGCATCCTGAGCCTCGTTCATGTCGGTGATCGTATCCGGCAGGGGTCCATCATCCCGGAGACTGCCGGCAAGCACGAAGGGAATGCCTGCCTTCACACACTCGTACATCACGCCGCTCTTCAGCGTTCCGCTCTCGACAGCCTTGGCGATGCTGCCAGCGTGGTAGATCGCGTTGATGGCCCGCATGTGGTTGCGATGGCCGTGCTCCTCCTGACGTCCGTCCGCCTGGCGCACCCCTAGAGAGGTACCCAGCAAAGCGGCTTCGATGTCATGAACACCGAGAGCATTTCCGGCCAGCAACACCTGAACCCAGCCTTCCCGGATCAGCCTCGCAAGCGAAGGAGCCCCACCCGTGTGAACGACCACGGGACCCGCCACGACGACCACCTTCTGGCCCGCCTCGCGCGCCTGACGCACGAGCGCAGCCGTCTGGCGTACCGCCGTCTCGACCTGCCGCTCCGAGGAGATACCGTTCGACATGAAGGCGAAGGCAAGCCGGTCGCGCTCCTTCGGTTCTGGAATCACACGAATTCCGCGCATCCCCACGACGACCTGATCGCCCGCTCGCAGATCCCGCAACCGCCGGCAGTACGCTTCTCCGTTCGCAATGACGATCATTGCGTCCATGCGCTGATTCTTCACTTCGAGCCATTCGCCGTTCAATCGAACCAGGGTGCGGTGATTCGTCGTGGAGTAGAAATCCTCCGGCGCGCACTTGTCCCGTTCCACCGTGCGCAGCTCCACGTCGCCCGAATCGACGGGTGTGCAGCCGAGGCCCAAGAGCTGGGCGAGCATCTGCTTCATCTGCTCCGTGGTAGGCGCCTCGACTTTCAAACGGAGGTAGGATGGTTCGCTATTGGTCTTCCCGATCTCGAAGCGTTCCACTTCGAAGCGCCCGCCGAATTCGACGACGGTATCGAAGATACGCTCCATCACCTGGGAGTCGATCAGGTGTCCGACTGCCTCGACGACCTCCTGAATGGGTACAGCTCTTGTGCTTGATTCCATGCGATGTCTATCTCTTCAGGATACCTGCTTCGAAGCTGAGAGCGAAGAATCCCCTGAACTTACCGGCGGGCGATCCAGGCGAGGAAGAGGCCGTCCGGTTCTACGTCCTCCCAATAGGAAATGTACTGGCTGCGGACCTTGCGGCAGTGGCGTCGCAGGAGCCTTTCCAGTTCCTTCCGCCCGAACCATCGTTCCCAGGCTGGCGTCTGCAGGCGGCCCCAATGCGCTGCGTTCTTGTCGATGATGATCACCGGGCCACCCGGCTTCACAACACGGCAAATCTCCCCAACGGCGAGCTCGATGTCCACCGCGTGTTCCAGCGACTCCGTGGCGTATGCGCCGTCAAAGCAGCCGTCCGGGAAGGGAAGTGCCGTCATCGAACCGGCGACCGGGCTGATGCCGGCGGGAACCGCCCGAAGCATCGCTTCGGCAAGGTCCAGCGCTACAATTCGGGCTCCGGGGTTCCTCTCATGGAGAATCCGGGCGAAGCGGCCCTTACCACAGCCGACGTCGATGACGCGCCGGCCATTCAAGTCGCCCATTGTCTCGAGGATCAGTTTGACGTGAACGATGCGGGGGTCAATGGTGGAGGGGAAATGCTCTTCGTCGGCGGCAGAGGTCTCGAAGGACAGGCGGATCTCGCGGAGGAGATCCGCCGTCAATGGCTGCGCAGGCCGTTTCCGGCCGAGGAGCCTGGAAAGCCAGTTCACGCGCGAGTGAGGAAGATCGGCAGCCCGACCTTGTTCGAATAGTTCGGCCGGTACCGTTCGACGTTGTACATCGTCGCAACGTCCACCTTGCGCGGCCCGAGCTTCGGATCGGGAATCGGGACCATCGCGTAGCAGCCGTTCTGGATTGCCGTCATCAACCCGCTCTTGTTCGCCAGGATGGTATCAAAGGCCATGTTGCCGAAGGTCCCGGCGACCATCTTGTCGACGAAGTCGGGATCACCGCTGCGAAGGTCATAGGTCAGGTCGCTCACGATGGTCTCTTCCTTGGTGAGCTTCTTGATCTCCTCGCTCAGATCCTCCGCGACGTTCGCCTTCTTGCGGTGGCCGAATGCATCCGCTTCTCCGTAATGCCGCACCTGGTAGCCTTCCCATTCCGCCCCCTCGGACAGGACAACCAGGCAGTAGTTGCTCGGGTTGTTCCGCTTATCCGTAATCAGCAGATCCACCATCTTCTCGAGGTTGAACTTGTACTCGGGAATGCCGCAGCGGATCGACGTCACGTAGGCAGTGTACAAGGCGGTATAGCCGGCATCGCGCCCGAAGACGCGGAAGATGCCGACGCGCTCATGCGAGCCAACGGTCGTTCGCTGACGGTTGATGGCATCCATCGCCCGGGTGATTGCGGTTGAGAAGCCGATGCAGTACTCGGTGTTCCGGACGTCGTTATCCATCGTCTTGGGAACCGCCACCACCTTCACGCCAAGTTCGTGCAGGCGCGCTGCGTAGCTGAGCGTGTCGTCCCCGCCAATTGCAATCAAATACTCGATACCGAGGCGCTCGAGGTTCTTCAGAACCTGGGAGCTCATGTCGAAGACGACCGACGTCTCGCCGTTTTTGGTCGATTCGTGCTTTGGAAACTCAACCCCGCTCAGGAAGTCCGGAAGCTTCTTCATCTTGGAAGGGTTCGTCCGGCTGCTATGGAGGAAGGTTCCGCCCGTGCGGTCGATCGTGCGGGTGTTCTCTCGTGTCAACGGCAGGATATAACGGGCCTTGCTCGCCGGGTCATCGAGGTTTACGTGGGTCAAACCTTCCCACCCGCGCCGGATGCCGATTACCTCGGCATTGACTTCGCTCGCCCGATAAGTGACACCTTTGATAACGGAATTCAGACCGGGCACATCACCGCCGCCGGTCAATATACCAATGCGCTTCGGCATTAAAGCTCCCTGAATAGAATTTGGAAGGATTCAACAACGATTATATCTTGTCAGCTCCGCCGGACCCGATCACCGGCTGGAAGATACACAGCAGATCAGCGGGAGCGGAGCAGTCGAAGCCGCCGCGGCATCAATTCCGGGAGTAGACAACCTGACCGTTGACGACCGTCTTTTCAACCAGAATGGAGCGCTCGTTCTCGTCAAAACGGAACAGGACGAAATCGGCTCTCTCGCCCGGAGCCACGCCGCGCTGCCGCAACGGCACCCGGGCCGCCCTGGCTGGATTGCGGGTCGCCATCGTGATGGCTTCGAGAAGGCTCAGACCGGCGAGTTGCATCAGCTTTGTGACTCCACGGTCCATCTTCAGGGAAGAGCCCGCCAGCCGCGCGCCGTCCGCCAGACGGACGCTGTCGTCCTCCGACAGGACTACCTCAACCTCCCCGAGACGGTAGCGGCCGGGGGCGCAACCCGCGGGCGCCACGGCATCGGTAACGAGCACGGAGCGTTCCACTCCCTTGGCTCGCAGCGCTACCTTCAGGAACGAGGCGGGCAGGTGGATGCCATCGGCGATAAAGCTCGCCGTCAAACGGTCGTCCGCAAGCTGGTCCCAGATGTAGTTGGGGTGCCGAGGCAGCATGCTGTCCGCGCCGTTGCCGAGATGCGTCGACATCGTCGCGCCCGCCTTCACAGCATCGTTCAATTGCTGCGCCGAGGCGCGGGTATGGCCGATGGCCACCACAACACCTTCCCGCACGAGCGACTCGATGTAGCGGGGCGCTTCAGGCCACTCCGGCGCCACCGTGACCAGACGCACGTTGCCCTGGGCAGCCTCCTGCCAGCGGCGGAACTCTTCGAGATCAGGCGGGCGCACCCACCGGCGGGGATGCGCTCCGCGCGGCCCGTCCTCCGGAGAGATATGCGGCCCCTCGACATGGAATGCCTCCATCGAAGCGCCCTCCGGCAGAGATTCCTTCGCGCGAGCCAAATTCCGCAGAGCTCCCGTCATATCGTCAGGGCTTCCCGTGATGACCGTGGGGAAGAAGCGCGTGACGCCAGTCTCGTACATTCGCCGGATCGATTCGCCGATCGCCTCGTGGCTTGCGGCCGGCGAGTTGTAGTCGACGCCGGCAAACCCATTGACCTGCACATCAATGAAACCGGGAGCAAGATAAGGCAACCCCTCCGGGGGCGCGATCAGGTGCTCCACGGACTGAATCTGCTCGTCAAACGTGACGGCAATTGCCTCTCCGGTGCCGACATCAATCCCTTGATATGTCATCGTGTTTGCCGCCTCCCGCACAACATTTCGGATCTCTGCTGGTTTATGCACAGAATGTTCACAGCCCTGTCTCTCTAACTATAAGAATTAGCGAGTACTTATTTCTGTTGAAAAGAAACAAGACGTCTGCTGATTGTCTAGCTGGACGAAGCTCCACCTTGGTAAAAACAACTGTAAGATCCTCTGCGGGCGCGGTCCGGCGGAACAATCTCGGGGGAGGTGGCCAACGGATCGCGACCGCGGGTCGAATCCTTCCCGCGGCAGCGAAACCGCCTAGGCTTCCACAGGCTCCCTAGATCTCACTGAGCGAAGCCAGCCGAAGCGGTCCGGCGACTTTCCGTTGATGATCGAGAAGAACTCGTTTTGAAGACGCTCGGTGATCGGCCCGCGCCTTCCATTGCCCACCTTCACGCGATCCACCGACCGGATCGGAGTGATCTCGGCTGCCGTGCCCGTGAAGAAGACTTCGTCGGCGATATAGAGCATTTCCCGTGGAATGATCGTCTCCACGACGGGAATCTCCAGGACT
>JADGHK010000054.1 GCA_019686145.1 Bryobacteraceae bacterium
GAATTCCCGGGCCGCTTCGGGTGGGGCTATGACGGCGTGGATCTGTTCGCTCCAACCTGGCTCTATGGAAAGCCCGACGATCTCCGCGCCTTCGTGAATGAGGCGCACCGTCACAAACTGGCCGTCATTCTCGACGTCGTTTACAACCATTTCGGGCCGGACGGCAATTATTGGCGAGAGTATTCCGAGAGCTATTTCACGGACCGTTACATCAACGAGTGGGGGGATGCCGTCAACTTCGACGGGCCGGACGCCGGTCCTGTGCGCGAATTCATCCTGGCGAATGCCGCGTACTGGGTGAAAGAGTTCCACATGGACGGGCTGCGCATCGACGCCACTCAGCAGATGTTCGACAGCTCAGAGAACCACATTGTTGGCGAGATCGTAAAGGCCGTGCGCACCGCAGCCGGACGCAGAAAGACGATTGTAATCGGAGAGAACGAGCCTCAGCATGCGCGTCTGGCGCGCCCGTTCGAGCGAAACGGTTACGGATTGGACGCGCTGTGGAACGACGACTTTCACCACAGCGCGATCGTCGCGACGACCGGCCGCCGCGAGGCCTATTACACCGACTATCTCGGCACTCCGCAGGAGTTTGTTTCGATGATCAAGTGGGGCTTCCTCTACCAGGGACAGTATTACTCCTGGCAGAGAAAGGCGCGAGGGACGCCCTGTCTTGATCTCGACCCGGCGCAGTTCATCCTGTTTTTGCAGAATCACGACCAGGTTGCCAACACGCTCCGCGGATTGCGGCTCCACAAGCTGACGAGCATGGGCCGCTACAGAGCAATGACGGCGCTCCTGCTCCTCGCGCCAGGCACTCCCATGCTTTTTCAAGGACAGGAGTTTGCCGCTTCCGCGCCGTTTCTCTACTTCGCAGATCAGAAGCCGGAGCTTTCCAAAAAGGTCCGCGACGGCAGGTACGAGTTTCTGAGCCAGTTCCCGAGCCTCAACAACGAGCAGGCGAGGTCCGCGCTTCCCGATCCGGGTAACCCCGCTACGTTTGAGGAATCGAAGTTGGATCTTTCGGAACGGGTTACGCATCGGGAAATTTATGTGCTTCACAAGGATTTGCTCCGCCTCCGCCGCGAGGACGAGGTCTTTCGCAAGCAAAAGCGAGGCATGGTCGACGGTGCGGTGCTCTCTGAGCAGGCTTTCGTGCTGCGGTGGTTCGGCGGCAACGGGAACGACCGGCTCTTGCTGGTGAACCTGGGACGTGACCTGACGCTCAGGCACGCCCTTGACCCCTTGCTGGCCCCGCCTGAGGGGCGGCGGTGGGAGGTACTGTGGTCGAGCGAAGACTGCAGGTACGGCGGCATGGGAACCCCGCCGTTAAAGACTACGACCACATGGAGCATTCCCGGTGAAGCCGCCTTTGCTCTGACCGCAACGATCAAGGAGGAGTTGAAACCGAGCCATGGGTGATCATGTCCGGGCTATGAAGTGGCCGGAAGGGAAAGGCGAGGAGACCGAACCGCTACTTAGCCGGGAATGGCTGGTCACAAATGGCTTGGGCGGGTATGCATCCGGGACATTGGCTGGTGTCCTGACCAGGAGGTATCACGGCCTCCTGGTCGCTGCCCTGCCCGCGCCGCTGGGCCGCGTGGTCATGCTCAGCGATCTGGTTGAGTCGCTGGAACTGCCGGATGGCAAGACAGTGGGCCTCGGAGGAGAAGAACGGCTGGACCGGCTTCAGTTGCACGGCTCGCAATACCTGAGAGAGTTCTCTCTGCGTTACGGCACTCCGACGTGGCGGTTCGAAATCGATAACTTCGTTCTCGAAAAGAAGATCCTCCTGATTCACCAGCAAAACACGGTTCACGTTACTTACGATTTGCTGGAAGGCGCACGGGAAGTGAAGTTGACGCTTCTCCCTGTCTTCCAGTTCCGGCCGCATGAAGACCCTGTCGCAAGCGCTCCAGCGCTCGACTACACCATCATGGTGACGGGCCAGCGTTATGAGTTCATCGCCGGTCCCGAATATCCAACCTTGAAGATGCGGGTCGCTGGGGAGGGCGGCACTTTTACTGTAGATCGCAAACACATCCAGCATGTCATGTACCGCATCGAGGAGAGCCGCGGCTATAGGAGTCTGGGCGATCTTTGGAGCCCCGGATATTTTCAGGTAACGGTGAGCGTGGGACGCCCCGCAACCATCATCGGCTCGACGGAATCATGGGAAATCATCGATGCGATGACTCCGGAGCAGGCGATTGCGGCAGAGCGCCGGCGCAGGGAAATGCTTTTTCGACACGCGCCCGCTCATGTGCAAGAGGGGCTGGGAGGAGAGCTTGTCCTGGCTGCGGATCAGTTTCTGATCACGCCCGCCGGCCGTCTTCAGGACGCAGCCAGAGCCCGAGCTGCCGGAGACGAGGTCCGAACCGTCATCGCGGGGTATCACTGGTTTACAGATTGGGGCCGGGATACCATGATCAGCCTCGAAGGCTTGACCCTCACAACGGGTCGGCACGACGAAGCCGGCTGGATTCTTCGCACGTTCTCGCAGTACGTCAAAGACGGACTCATTCCGAACCTGTTTCCGGAAGGCAAACGAGAAGGTCTCTACCACACGGCGGACGCGACACTCTGGTACTTCCACGCAATCCATCGATATTTGGAAGTCACAAAGGATCGCTCGACGCTCCGGCTGCTTCTTCCGAAATTAGAAGACATCATCGCTCACCATCTCAGGGGCACGCGGTTTGGCATCCGCGCAGATCCCGACGACTGCCTGCTGACACAGGGGGCGCCCGGCTATGCCCTCACCTGGATGGACGCCAAGGTGGAGGATTGGGTCGTAACGCCGCGCCGCGGGAAAGCCGTCGAGATCAATGCCCTCTGGTACAACGCGCTTTGTCTCCTGTCCACCTGGGTGAGCGAAGAGAAGGGCGAACACGCGGCGCGCGAGATACGGGAGTCCGCACAGAGGGCGTATGAATCCTTCAACAGGCGCTTCTGGTATGAAAAGGGCGGCTACCTTTACGACGTCGTCGACGGTGAGTTCGGCGACGACGATTCCCTGCGCCCCAACCAGATCTTCGCCATATCCCTCCCCAACCCCGTCCTCAAGCGGGAACACTGGGAGCCGGTGATGGAGACAGTAACGAAGCACCTGCTGACGCCGGTCGGTCTGCGGACGCTCGCGCCAAACCATCCGGACTATAAGCCGATCTACTTTGGCGATCTTCGCGCTCGGGATGCCGCTTATCATCAAGGCACCGTCTGGGCGTGGCTGATTGGGCCCTACATCGATTGCTTCCTCAAGCTGCATCCCGACAAGAAAGCGGAGGCGCGGGAACTGCTGTCCGGTTTCGGCAATGACCTGAATGAAGCAGGAGTTGGGACGATCGGCGAGATTTTCGACGCCGAGGAGCCTTTCCTTCCGCGCGGCTGCATCGCTCAAGCCTGGAGTGTCGCCGAAGTGCTTCGATCGTGGGCAAACACAGCCCCTGCGCCCCACAAGGCGTTGCTCCGGTGAAGCCGCAAGCTGCGCGTTAACGGACGATTCTCATGGCGATCGGGTATACTGGTCTCTTCCATGGACGCAGTACTCATCTGCCTACTGGTGCTGCTAGGCGCCACGATCGCTAATCTTGTCGACACTGTTTTCAGCCTGACGCCCCGCCTGGCGGAGTGGCTGAAGAAGATGTTCGAACCGGAAGCGCTTTAGGCAGTAGCCCGACAGCTAGCACAGCTCCCGGTACGAGGCAAGCCGGACGCCTGCCGCGGCGAGAGCTTCCCGTACCTCTGGCGCGACGAGGGCATCGTGTTCGTGCTCGCGGCTCTCTTTCAACCTCGTCCTCGCAGCGCGCAGATCATCGCCGCAGAACCCCGGATGGCACATGAATTCCGTCGACCCGTGCGGAAGGTTACGGATGAGGTGTACCAGATCGCGGGCATGAAACCGTCCTGTCAACTGAAAACCGGCGAAATGGTCCGTCGTGCGGCAGCCGTGATTTTCGAGCACGCGGTGGAACCGGCGGCGGAGAAAGCCGAGGCACCGGCTGGTAGCGCGCTTGGACCACGGCACCTCGTGAGGCGCCGTATCGAGGGGAAAATCGAACGGGCGGCGCACCCACGGAATTCGAAACTCCCGGGACAGGCGGGCCACCGCTTCGAGCACCGGGGGCAGCAGGTGCGTGTGCTTGTGCGTGTCGAGGTGCGATGGCGTAAGGCCGGCCGCGAGGATGCGCTCCACCTGGAGGCGCAATTCCACGTAGGGCTCGAGGCGTCCGAGCGCAAGCTCGCGGAGCAAATTACCGACCGTCGGCGGTAAGGGACGTCCGCTGGCGAGGGAGACACCGCCAACCAGAACCAGATGGCAGCCGATATCAAGCCCGGGATTTTCCTTCGCTAAGGCAACGGCGTCGTCGAAGGCGTCGCCGTTGGCCATAAGAGTGGTGGCTGTCAGAATGCCGTTGCGGTGCGCGGACACAATTCCGGCGTTGACATCACGCGTGAAGCCGAAATCGTCCGCGTTGACGACAAGGACCCGAATCTCGCTCAAAACAGGCTTACCCGAATTCGCAGAAACTTCTTTGGGTTTGCCCGGAAGTCCTTGAGCAGCGAGGTCAACTCCTGACTCGTGGCGTTTACGGAGTCATAGAGAGAGGGATTCACAAGAAGCTGTCCGAGCGTGCCCTGCCCCGAGTTCAGCACCGTAATCGTTTTGTCGACCCGCCCCAGGACTGCTCCGAGTTGCGTATAGAGCTCGTCGCTGGCGATGAGCTTGCCGGCGGTGCCCTTCCCGCTGTTCAAGTTGGCCAGCAATTGCCGCAGCTCCGCCGTTGTCTTGTTGAGCTCGTTGTAGAGAGTCGGATCCTTGAGAAACTTTCCTGCGGTGCCCTGTCCATCGCGAAGGTCGAGCGCGATGGCGTCAAGGTCGGCTACGGCCTTGCGAATGTCGTTGTAGAGCGCGTCGTCGTAGAAGAACTTGCCGGCCGTCCCGGTTCCTGAAGTGATAGCCCCCGTAATCTTCTGCGCGTCGCCCAGGATGCCAACCAGCCGGTTGTAGAGCGTCTCATCCACCAGCAGTTTGCCGATGCTTCCCCGGCCGGCCTCCACGGTCGCCACAATCGCATCAATACGGGCCAGCGTCTGGCGCATGGATTCCAGGATGGGCTGCGCGGACTGTACGATCTCGAGGAAGTCCTGGTCGTCCCTGGCGCGAAGCGTGGCGCCGGCCCTGACGGTCTCCGGCGACGTTCCCTGCCGGATGTTCAGGTACTTCGTGCCGAGCACGTTTTCGGCGCCGATCGTAACGAGCGAATCGACCGGGATATGGCGGAGCTCCTTCTCCTTCACGCGAAGCTCGAACCGGACCGCTCTGCCCGGCTCCCGCTCCCCCGTCAATGTGATCTTCTCGACGGAGCCAATCAAGATTCCGTTGAGGCGAACGGCAGAGCCTTCCGTCATTGCCGCCGAGTCTTCCATGTATGTATACAGGGAAGCGTCGCGCGCAAATATATCCTTGTTGCCCGTGAGCAGAAAGATGAGAATCCCCAGAAGCAAGAGAGAGGCTCCGGCGAGAATCCCCACTTTCAATTGCGCCCACGATACTCTTCGAGAAGTAGGCATAAATATCAGCGCCTCACAAACTTTGAAACATACGGGTCGGTGGACGCTTCCAGTTCCTCTTGAACGCCCTCGAAGACCAATCGTCCCTCTTGAAGAACCATGAACTTCGTCCGAAGGTCAGCACGGCTTCCGTTCCGGCTCGCAGGCTCAATCTCGCCGGCTTGAGGATTGTAGCGAAAATTGGCCAGCAATTGCCCGTCCTGATACCGGTGCGTCACCATGACCGTTGCCGCATTCCTGATGTCGCGTTCCTTGATGAGGAGCCCCATGATGGTGTAAGCCGTGATCGGGTCGAGACCAGCGGTCGGCGAATCATACAGAACGACATCGGGCGCCGTCACCACTGCCCTGGCGATTCCGACCCGGCGCCGCATACCGCCCGACAGCTCGCTTGGAAACTTGTCCAGAGTGTGCTCAAGCTCGACGAACCGAAGCGCCTCAACGACCTGTTCGCGTAAGTCGCTATTGACGGCTTGCCTGGTGTGCTGGTTTCGAAGGGGGTAAGCAACGTTCTCCTCCACCGTCAAAGAGTCGAATAAACCGACCTCCTGGAAAAGTATTCCGACGCGACTGCGGAGATCGTACAGCTCGCTTTCCTCCATTTTCGAGATGTCGTGACCGAGAAGTTCAACGCGTCCCGAATCCGGCCGGATCAAGCCCACAGCCGTCTTGAGCAACGTCGTCTTTCCGCTGCCGGCCGTCCCAAGCACTACCCGCGACTCGCCGCGCTCCAGCACAAAGGACACCTTGTCCAGCGCCAGAACGTCATCAAAGGCAACCGAAACATTCTCAAATCGCAGGACTGTATTATCGCGCCCCTCAGCCATCCAGTCTCACAAGTTCACGAAAATTCGCGTCACCATCAGATTTGTGACAAAGATCCAGATGGAGGCAACAACCACAGCCTGCGTTGTAGCCCGTCCGACACCCTGCGTTCCGCCGGTGGTCCTCAAGCCGTAGTAACAGCCGACGAGCGCAATGATGATCGCGAATAGAAATGGCTTCAGGAGACCTTGCGTAATATCGTTGTATTCGAGGGAGCGGTAAGCGTTGTTCCAATACTGCGCCCCCGTCGTAAGGGACAACACGGGCACGGCCATCAGATATCCGCCTACCATCCCGACAAAGTCGGCAATGATGGTCAGCAAGGGGAGCGTGAACGCTGTCGCCGTGAGCCGCGGCTTGACGAGCTTCTGCACGGGATCCGTGCCAAGAGCCCGCATGGCGTCGATCTGCTCCGTTACTTTCATCGATCCCAGCTCACTGGCGATGCCCGAACCTACACGTCCGGCGACCAGGAGAGAAGTCAATACGGGACCGAGCTCACGGACCAGCGTGATGGCCACAATTTGACCCACTTGTCCGGTGGCTCCATACTGCGCCAGCGCGCGCGACATTTGCAGCGCCATGACCGCCCCGCTGAAAAAGCCCACCAGAAGAACGATCGGAACGCTGCCGACTCCGATCATGTCCATCTGGAGAGAGATATCATCGCCATAGTGCGGCCTGCGCGGCAAAGTCCGCAACGCGCGTCCGGCAAGTAGGAAGAAGTCCTGGAACGTCTGAATGGGCGGCTTGAGGAAATCGAGCAACCGTACGATGCCTCGCTTACCACGATGCTACCATACATGCTTCCAATAAAATGATTCGCTCGAAACAGTAGGTCCATTGCCATGAAGGGTTTAACCGATATCGAGGGCATCCGCGTCGGACATGCCTCCAACTATGAGGCGCTCACGGGCTGTACGGTGATCCTCTGTGAGCAGGGAGCGGTCGCAGGCGTGGACGTCCGCGGGTCAGCGTCGGGCACCGAAGAGCTGGAGGTGCTGAATCCGCTGCACCTGACGGAACGCATACACGCAGTGGTGCTTGCCGGAGGAAGCGCCTTCGGGCTCGAGGCCGCATCCGGGGTGCGCCGCTTTCTGGAAGCCAAAGGCGTGGGATTCAATACCGGCATCACGCGCGTTCCGCTGGTCGTCTCGGCAATCCTGTATGACCTTGGTATCGGGAAGCCGAATGTCCGTCCGACGCGCGAGATGGGAGAGGCGGCGGCCGCGGCAGCGAGCGATGGTCCGGTGGTCGAAGGAGCGGTCGGCGCGGGCACCGGAGCCACCGTAGGCAAGATCCGAGGCCTGGCAAGCGCGATGAAGGGCGGCATCGGGACCGCGACCGTGGAGCTCGAAGGCCCGTATGCAGGCGCCCGCGTCTCCGCCCTGGCCGCCGTCAATGCCTTCGGTGACGTCCGGGACCCGGCCACAGGGAAGATTATCGCAGGGGCGAGGCTGGCTTCCGATTCGATGGAGTTTGCCGATACCGAACGTCTCCTGAAGCGCGGCGCCCGAGGCGGTTTCACGAGGCAGAATACGACACTGGTGGTGGTTGCAACCAACGCGCGCCTTACCAAAGTGCAGGCAACGAAAGTGGCGCAGCTTGCCCAGGGCGGACTTATGCGGACTCTGGCTCCGGCCCACTCCATGTTCGACGGCGACGTCGTCTTTGCGCTGTCTCTCGGAGACCGGCCTGTTGACGTGACGGCCGTTGGCGTGGCAGCAGCGGAAGCCGCGGCGCAAGCCATCGTGCGGGGAGTGCGTAGCGCTCCCACCCTGGGCGGTGTACCAGGACTGAAGCAGGTCTAATCTACCGGTTCAGGATCGGAAGCAGCACCTTATCCAGTTCTGCGTCGGTGAATGCAGGGATCTTGATGTTGCGATGCAGGCTCCAACGCTCGATGTGCTCAACCGCTGCGCCGGGAACAACCCGAGTCACTGGCCCCATCGTTTCCAGCTCCAGCATTTCTCCGTTTGTGAAGGTCTCAAACGAGCAGCCCATATCCGGATGTCTTGACGGATCGACGGCTTCGTAACGCTTGAGGAACAGCTCCGATCCGAGCAGATAGGCTCCCCACGTCCGCCGGTTCCACAAACCAACCTTCTGCGGCTCCTTGCGGTTTGGATCCTGTCGAAGCACCAGGTACTTTTTTGTGAACGTCCAGCGCGGATCTCCGAGATCGGTGAACGCCCACATCACCAGCGGATTTGTCGGCAGGAGATTCTCGGGATGCGTGCCGCGCGGCGGAAAGCCGCTGATTCCGATTCCGCCCGGGGCCATCATCGTCAGCGCCCAGGGAGCGAACTCCAGCGGCATCGAGTGCGCATTCCGTATGCGGTGCAGCACCTCGACGTCCGTTCCAGTTGGAGCCATGCGCACGATGATCTGCTTCTGAAGCCCGGTCAGCGGCTCGACCGGCTGTGTCGCCTCCAGCACTTCGCCGCGGACCTCGATCTTCACCGGGCCGTTATCCGGCGCATACGTGTAGACCGGATCCTCCGGCCCCACCCAGATGCGATGGCCGCCGCGCGGCTGCCAGGTTGCTTCGCCGCTCTTGCCGAGGCCCTCTTCAAACTCCTTGAAGAAGTTCTGACCGCCAACGAAACCGTAGCGCATGATCCGAGGGCCGATATCGCCTGTGATGATAAGCTCAACCTCACCGTTCGTGACCCGATAGGAATTGGGCCAGCCCTTGTAGTTTGCTTTCTCAATCTTTACGGCGGCAGTGGATGTCATGGTAAACAAGATCGCAAGTCCAAGCGTTCGTAGCATCGCCCCATATTATGTCGCAAGCGGCGGCTGTTGGGCTTCACTTCGTAAAGGCCTTCTCACGGGCGAAATCCTTGCTGGCGCCCTTCCAGTCTCCCAAAGCGCGACGGGCGACGCCGCGATTGTGGTAGGCATTCGCATATCGAGGATTGAGCCTTATGGCAGCATCGAAGTCTGCGACAGCCCGCGTGTAATCGCGAAGCAGCAGATAGACGTAACCCCGCGCGTTATACGCAGCGGCCAGACTCGGATTGAGGCGGATGGCCTCGTTGAGTTCTGCTAAAGCCTCCCCCAGCTTGCGCTGCTGCGTGAGCTCCCGTCCGCGCACATGATGAGCTTCGGCAGCCTTCGGATCGGGCCGGGGAACGAGGGGCGCTTGAATCGGTGCGGGTGCTTGAGGTGGTGCGGGTACCTCAGTCTGTGTGGGCGCTTGAGGCGGTGGAGGCTGTGGAAGCGGCTGCGGGGAGGCCGCCGGCGTCTCCGGGGGAGGAGCCGGGGC
>JADGHK010000055.1 GCA_019686145.1 Bryobacteraceae bacterium
CAGCGTTTCCAGCCCCATAAGCGGCGGAGGAACCAGAAAGTGGCAGGCGATTCGGGCGGAAGTCCCGACGGCAATCGAGCTGATGGCCCCCGCTGCATTCGCTCTTTGCCAATAAACGCCCAGAAACAAAGGAACAACGCATCCCGCAAACACGATGTCAAACGCAACAACCAGGAGAACTCCAGGCTCAGGCCGGACATAGGCGACCCAAGCCGCGATCGCCGCGGTCGGGATAGCCAGCAGGCGGGACAGAAGGAGCATCTTCCTGTCGCTGATCGATGTGCCGCGCCATCTCTGCAGGACGCTTCGAGCCATCACGACAGAAATGACCAGCATCGCGCCGTTTGCGGTCGACATGGAAGCGCCCACAATGCCGGTGAACACAAGAACGCCGATCCAGTAGGGCAGGGAATTGGCGGCGAGCGTCGGAAGCACCATGCGCGGATCAGCGGCATTCGACACCGTGGAGATTGCGGCAAGCCCGAGGAGCGAACCGCAGAGGCCCACGATAATCGTCAGTGCGCCGGCATAGTAGCAGGAGCGCTGCGCGACCTCCGGGCTCTTCGCCGCAAACACACGCTCCATGAAATCGAGAGCCATTGCGTTGCCGAACGCGAGCGCGATGATGAAAGACCAGTTGACGAGCCCGCCTCCTTCCAGCGTCGCGATCCCCGAGGTATCGAGGAGCTTCGGGGGGACCGCTGCAACAATCGATTCCCAGCCGCGCGTCCCGAGCAGCCAGCCCGCGGCGAGGACAAAACCGGCAATGGCCACGTGGATCTGAAGGAAATCTGTCCAGATGGCGGCGTAGAGGCCGCCAGCCATCGTATAGAGCATGATGACAAGTGTGACCAGAAGGAGCGACGGCAGATATTCGAAGCCGCTCACCACGGCAAGGATCCACGCGACTGCAGAAAGATTGCCAGCCACAACCACCGTGAAGGAAATCATTGTGAGGATAGAAACGAGCAGCTCGGTCGCCTTGCCATAGCGGCGGTAGAAGAATTCGGGCAGCGTCAGGAGCTTCATGCGGTTGAGGGGCGCTGCCAGGAAGCGGCCGACAATAAACAGGCTGAGAGCAAGCCCGATTGGAATCGCCAGGCCGGCCCAGATTCCGCTGCCGTATGTCATGGACGCGCTTCCCAGCGTCGCATTGCCATCGATCGCCTGTGCGACGAGCGCGGTTCCCACCAGAATGAAGGGCATCGAACCTTCGCACACCGTGTAGCGCTTGCTCGAGCCTCGTACCTGCGTGTAGGTATACAGACCAATTGCCAACGAGATGGCCATGAAGATGACCACCGGCCAGAACATGAGTGTCATAAGCGTCCGCTGTCCGGAAGTGGGATTGGCTTCGTCGTGGAAAGTCAGGATTTCAGCGTGGAAGGACCGGTTGGCAACAAGGCCGGTAGGAAACTCTTCCATCATAAACTAGCGAGCGTAAAGCGCGGAAGAGAATCTTTGCGCGGGTTTGCAGGACGCGGGCGTGAGGCTAAAAAAGAGCCCCGGTCCGCGGCGTCCTGCCGCTTTCCGGGGCTGTCCGGGTTAGGTTGAATGTACGCTTTCTAGCTTATTCGTCGGCTTCGATTTCAATACTGCGGCGGAGGTGCCAGTCTGCTTTCTCGTAGGCTTCCTGCGCGGCGCGGCGAGCCTGCATCGCCAGTTGGCGCTCAAGCTGCCACGACTTGCGTGCCATTGCGGGCCACTTCAACTCCAGTGGGCTCGCCGGCCTCGAAAGGATTTTTTGGACCTCGGCTTCATGTTTCTTTGCCTCTGCCTCAAAGCTCTCGGCCCGGAGGCGATACTGTTTTGCTACAGCCACATGCTCCGCGCGTGTCTTCGCCTTGCGCGCCATGGCTTCCAGCTCCAACTCGTCCATGGGCGAATCAGCGCTGGCTCCTGGAGCCGCCGAAAGTGCAAACAGTACGAGGACTGGTAAAAAGCGCAGCAAACCGCTGCTCCGGTGCTTCATCATTGGCTTTCTCTTGAGGATTTCCTCTGGCTTCATTTAAGCCGGAAAGGGGTCTTGGCCAAAATCCGAAAATTTTCGTACTGAGAACGAGGTCAAACGGAGACGAGGCCGTGTTTGATGGCGAACTGAACCAGCTGGGCGCTGGTTTGCACACCGAGGTCGTCCATCATCTTGTACTTGTGAGTTTCGACTGTGCGGGGAGAGATGTCAAGGATTGCTCCGATTTCCTTCGCCGATTTCCCTTCGGCTAGTAGTTGCAGAACTTCTCTCTGCCGCTGGCTGAGCTGAATTGTGTCCTTCACGCGCCTTCGGGACTCATTCAGGAACTCCTCGAGCGCCGGACCTCGCAGCATCTCCGAAACGTACGTCCGCCCGCGCAAAGACTCCCGAATTGCCTGAACCAGCTCGTCCGAGGCGGAGTGCTTCAGGACGTAGGCAGAGGCTCCGGCTTCAAACGCTCGAGCTGCATAAACCACATCGGGATGCATCGTCAGAAAGATGATCTTGGAGGGGATTCCTTCCTCCTTCAGCTGGCGTGCCGCTTCGATGCCATTGAGCAGAGGCATGGAGATGTCGGCGACGATGGCGTCCGGTCGATGCTGGCGCGCGGCCTCCAGCAGCTCGCGTCCGTTTGCCGCAACGCCTACGAGATCGAATTCCGATTCAAGCAGGCCGCGCAGGCCCTCGAGGACGATCTTATGATCGTCCGCCAGCAGCAATCTTGGCTTGTTCATCCGTTCCTCCTGCCGGCACGCAGGCATGAATTCTCGTTCCTTCGCCACAACGCGAATGGACTGTCAATTGCCCTCCCAGAAGCCGTGCGCGTTCTTCCATGCTTGCGAGGCCCAGCCCCGGCCGCCAGTTGGGATCGTCGCGGTCAAACCCCTGTCCGCTGTCTTCGAGCGTCAGCTCGAGGAGATTGCCTCTGCGCTCCAAACGCACCCGCACCTCGTCTGCTGCGGAATGCCGGGAGACGTTGCGCAAGCCCTCCTGAACGATGCGATAGAGCGCCAGTTGCACCGGCTTGGGTACATCCGAAAAATCACCATGATAGACAAACTCGACCGGAGGACCGCCGCGCTCGAAGAAGCTTCTGCACTCGGATTCGATGGCGGCGGTCAAATCGAGATCGTCAATCATCGACGGATGCAGTCTCCGGGACAGCCCGTGGACGTCGTTCGAAAGACGCATGATTTGCTGCTTGATCCCATCAAGGCTCGCCTTCCACCGCTCCGCATCGAAGGATTTCGCCTGCTGTTGGAGGCGTCCTGTTTCAATTGCGACCGCTGCAAGGCGCTGGGTCAGATCGTCGTGCAGCTCACGGGCCAGCCTGCTTCTCTCCTCCTCCTGCGCGGTGATCAGCCGCCGGGCCAGGGCTTCCAGCTCCTGCTGCTTCTGACGCAGAGCGCTCTCGGCCTGTTTTCGTGCGGTGATGTCTTTGCAAATGACGGCGATACCTGCCGGCCGGGCGTTCTCGCCCATGAGCAGGGATAGCGTCATCAGTACCGGCACCTCCCGTCCTTCGCGATTCACTTGCACTGTCTCTGCGTTCCGGATCTGCGATCCGTTGAGGCACAGCGTAAGAGCCTGCTGCAGTTCTTCTCTGCGCTCCGGCGGCGCCAGCACTTCGAGCGTTTGGCCGCGCAGTTCGTCCCGCTTCCAGCCGTAGACGCGCTCCGCCTCGGCGTTGCAATCCGAAATCCGCCCATCCAGATCGGCAAGCACAATCGGGTCTGCCCCTTCCCTGAAAACCTTCGATAGCCGCCGGAATTGATCTTGCGCGGTCTTCCAGTCGGTGATGTCCTGGGCAGCGCAAATGATTCCGGAAGATCTGCCCGGCTCTTCGGGCAGCAAGGCGGCAGTAAAGAGAACCGGGATCGGTCCTGTACGCGAGAGAAGCGACGTCTCGACGGCAGGGAGGCGTCCGGATTGGACCAGGCGCTCGAGGAGTTCTTCTGCGCGGGAGCCATCCCC
Organism: Bryobacteraceae bacterium; assembly: GCA_019686145.1. GTDB lineage: Bacteria > Acidobacteriota > Terriglobia > Bryobacterales > Bryobacteraceae > JADGHK01. The sequence continues at coordinate 3,947 of JADGHK010000055.1, forward strand.
CTCAAACAGCTCGCCGAACGGTTTTCCGATGAGTTCCTCGCGGCTGGTCCGAAGCAGATCCAGTGCGGCCGGATTTGCTTCGCGGACCGGAGCTTTCAACATCGCTGCGGCGCTGTCGCCCGGTTTGGCATCGATGACAAGGACCGCATTGATCAGCGAGCCCAGCACGCGGTCCAGCTCCTCCTTCGATACCGTGGTCTGCTCCAGTTGCTCGATCATCCGGTTGAACACTGAGGCGAGCTGGCCAATCTCGTCTTCCGATTCGATGGGGACGCGGATTGCGAAGTCCCGGTCGCCAAGCCGGCGCGCTCCTTCGGCCAGCGCCAGGACCGGCCGGGTCACGGTCCGGGCAAGCATCCATGCGGCGGCATAGAAGATTGCTGCCGCCAGGACGCCGCTCCAGAGGATTCGCCTTCGCAGCTCCGTGACGGGCTGTAACGCCTCGGCTGCATCGATCTCGGCGACCAGCGCCCAATCGAGCTGAGGGATGGCAAGCGGGGCATACGAACGCAGCACCGGAACGCCGTCCAGCCCCACGCCCATCTCCGTACCCTTCTCGCCGCGTCTCGCCCGCTCCGCCGCTCCCGGATCTACGGTTAGCGCCAGGATTGCCGTCCGGTGTCTGCGAACTGCTTCAATCACCTGCCGCGAGACCCCGGCGCGCTCCAGCCGCGCGAAATAGTCCTCCGGCCGCTCCGCGTCGAAGCGGAGGTCGCTACGCAAAGTGTTGTCAGGCCCGACAATGTAGGTTTGGCCGGTTTCTCCCAGCCCCTCCTCGCGCCACTTGCGGTCCCCGGTCATCACACGGTTGATCTCGTCCACCGATACCTGAATCGCCAGCACGCCGATCTTTGATCCTGCACGCCGGATGGGCGCGGCAATGAAGGCGGCCGGCGCAAAGTAGGAGGCCACGTAGGGCGAGTAGTCTTCGATGACGTATTGTTCAATCTCCTTCAGCGCCATGGCTCGCTCGAACACCTTCGCCAGACCGGTTTTCCGGTATGGCTCCCCGGTCAGCTTTGCGCCAAGGTCAATTTCCTTGAACACGGAATACAGAATCCGTCCTTCGGCAGCGTCGATCAGGAAAATGTCGTAGAAACCGAAGGCGGTCTGATAGCGGTGGAGCGTTGGGTGATAACGCGCGTGCGCCCGTCCGTATCTGCCGGCTTGGGGCACGTTTAGCAGCAGATCTTTCGATCCGACAGGGTGCGGATTCGTGGAGAGGAAGAAGTGCTGAAGCGCGCGCGTGCGAGGCTCCCCCGGGAACCAGCGTTCGATCGTCTTCGTACGGTTGAATTCTGGCGGGAGCCGCGGACCGAAGGATGTGTTGTAGTAGTGCCGGAGAAGCTTCTCCCGTTCGTTTGCTCCGTCTTGTGCCGGGAGTTCCTCCCACGCGTTCCGGAATTCTTCGAGCGCCGTGATTGTCGATTCGTCCGACGAAAGCGCCAGCACGTGGTTGCTGACGTCCTCGAAGTACCGCTCAATGCGCCGGCACTTGGTTTCGCGGATGGCCGTCAGCCGGTCGTAAGTCGCCTGCTTGAGTGAGGATGCCGCGCCTTCGGATGCCTCCCACCCGGTGACCAGAATCGCAAGTAAGCCCAGAGCCAGAAAGGCGGTCTGGAGCTTTGAGCGGAATGACCGGAATCGGACCATCTGTTTTCGACCATTTTCGCCCTTCCAGCCATTCAAAGGTTTCCGCTCCGGAACCGGCTCCGCCCCGGGGAGACAGGCCGGAAGAAGTAAACTGGGGCAGGCGGCCCCTTTTTGGTGCCTGACCATGAATACAGAACGAATCACCGCTCGTGACCTCCGCATCGTTCTTGTCTCGCTGCTGATTATCGTTGGCTGTACGATTTATACGCGCCTCAACTTCAGCCGCGCCTTCCCGGAGGCATCCATCGAACTCCTGTATTCCCGGGAACAAATTACGAAGATGGCCAGGGACTTTCTTGCGGCCCGCGGCCTCGCTACGGACGGCTTCCGTAACCTGACGCTGTTTGACCCCGACAATACGGCGCGTATCTATCTCGAACGCGAGCTCGGTCTCGAAGAAGCCAACCGGCTGATGCGCGGCGAGGTCGCGGTCTGGCGGTGGCGTGCGCGCTGGTTTCGGCCTCCGTCACAGGAGGAACGGATCGTCTTCCTCACTCCAGAGGGCAGGCTCGTTGGATTTCAGAACGTGATTTCCGAAGCAGCCCCTGGAGCCCGGTTGTCGCAAGAGGAGGCGCTTCAGTACGCCACAGCCTTTCTCAACGAGCAGACAACGCAGCCCCACCGGCTCATTGAGCAGCAGCGCATCGAAAGGCCCAACCGCCTGGATTACGTCTTCACTTGGGAGCGTGAGAACTTCCGCGCCGCTGCGGCGACCTACCGCAGGTCGGTGGTGATTCAGGGTGACGCCGTGGGGGGCTATCAGGAGCAGTTGTATGTTCCCGAGCAATGGCGCCGTGAGTTCGCAGGCCTCCGTTCCCGCAATGACCTCTTTGCGCAGATAGCGACCGCCTTTTACGTACCACTGATTCTGTCGGCGGTTGCGGTCGTGATCCTTTCGCTGCGGCGCGGAGCCATTGCGTGGCGCCCGGTCCTGGCGATCTCCGCTGTTGTCGGCATCCTCATGGTGCTCAACCAGTGGAACGCGCTGGCCTTCGTGATTGATCGAATGCCCACGAGCTCGCCCTTTCAGGAGATGGTTGCTCTCGGGCTGCTGCAGGGCGTGGGCTCAGGCGTCGTTGCGTTCTTCTACGTCGTCCTTGCTGCTGCCGCGGGCGAACCGCTATACCGCGCTCAGCATCCGGAGAAGCTGTCACTGGCGAGCGCATTCAGCGCGAAAGGGGTAGCCACGAAAGAATTTTTTCTGGCGACCGTGACGGGCTACGGTTTCGCTGCGGCTCACATCGCCTTCGTCGTCGCGTTCTACCTGATTGGCAGAAGGTTCGGGGTCTGGAGCCCGCAGGAGGTTCCCTATTCCGATCTCCTTTCCACATGGCTGCCGTGGCTCTATCCGCTCACGATCTCACTGCTTGCAGCGACCTCGGAGGAGTTCTGGTTCCGGCTGTTCGCGATTCCTTTTTTGAAGCGCTACCTGCGATTCGCGTGGGTAGCCATCGTTCTGCCTGCGTTCATCTGGGGTTTTCTCCACGCGAACTATCCGCAGCAGCCCGCCTGGATCCGAGGTGTGGAAGTGGGAGTGATCGGCGTTGCTGCGGGCCTTCTGATGGTGCGCTTCGGAATCCTGGCCACGCTGGTTTGGCATTACACCGTCGACGCCATTCTCATCGGCATGTTCCTCTTCCAGTCCGACAACCTCTTCTTCCGTTTGAGCGGGTGGTTTGTGGCGGGCGCCGTCTTCTTCCCTCTGCTGGCGTCGTTGATCCTCTACAGGCGGCGAGGCGGCTTTTTGGCCGACCCGGAGATGCTGAACCGAGCCCGGCAGCAGCCCGTTCCCGCTGCCCAGCCGGCACAGGCAGCACCGTCAGCACAATCCGCGCTCCCACCGTTACGTCCCGTTGCCGGGTGGCCGCACCGCTACCTGTACGCAGCCGGCGCCATTGCTTTCATCGCCGGCCTCGTCTTCGCGCCGACCCGCATCGGCGATTTCCTCGAGGTGAAAATCAACCGGCGTCAGGCGGAGGCGGCCGGGGCTTTACGCCTCGGGCAGTTGGGTTTTGACCGTAGGGAGTGGCGGAAGGTTACGGAATATTTTCCGAACGTCCGGATTGCCGAGTATGAGTACCTGCGGCGCGAGGTCGGACCCGCCGAGGCGAACCGGCTTCTGCAACAGTGGACCCAGCCTAACCTCTGGCGCGTCTGGTTCTTCCGGCCGCTCGAGCAGGAGCAGCGGTACTTCTACGTTGACCAGGAAGGCGGAATTGCGCGGGCGGACGTCGTGCTGCCCGAAAATGCCCGGGGTGCGAAACTGACGACGGAGCAGGCGCTCAATCTGGCCGGCATCCACCTTGGCTGGAAAGGCATCGATCTGGACCGCTACAAGCTGGTCGACTCACAGATCGAAAAACGGCCGAACCGCACGGATCATTCCTTTGTCTGGGAGTCGCTGGAATTCAAGGTGGGTGAGGCGCGGGCCCGCGTATCGCTGCAGATCAAAGGTTATGAGCCGTCAAACTTTCAGCGATACCTCTACTTGCCGGAGGCGTGGGTGCGCGACTTTGAGCGTCTGAGACTCCAGACGCTCTTGTTTCCGGCTGCTCTGGGCGTCCTCGCTCTGATGGTTCTGCTTCTGTTCATAGGACGGCTTAGCGGGCGTTTGCAGCCTCAAAGGCCGCACCGTTACTGCTGGAAGGTCTACTGGGGCGCCGCCCTGCTCACGAGCGGCCTGGCGGTCCTGGAAATGCTAAACGAGTGGACCCTGCTGTTTGCAGACTACAGGACGGAAACGCCGCTGGTGAACTACATCGCGAGCACGGTGTCGGGCGGCCTGATCACTGTGTTCCTGTCCGGAGTCGGGGCTTTTCTTGGCGTGATGGCGCTGGACATGTTCCTGCAAATGACGCTGAGGGAGAGGCTGGTCCTGCCGCCATCCTTGCCCGCTGCCGCGGCAATCGCCGCGCTCGTCTGGGGCCTCAACCGGGTCCTGGGATATCTGGGGCAGCTCGTTCCCGGGCCGCGGTATAGTGATTCGCTATCCTTGCCCGCCGGCCTCGAGACCTTTTTGCCCGCCTTCACTGTTCTGAACCAGGCAATCACACGGAGCATTGCCGCAGTCGTTGTTGCGGGTGTAGCAGCCTGCCTGCTACTTCGGTTTGTGCAGGGGCGCCTCCGGACCGGGTTGATCGCCAGCTTGATCGTCCTTCTGGCGGCGGGGCAGCCCACCATCCAGCAAGCGCTGTTCCTCGCCGGCATCTCCGTTGTGTGGCTGGGCGCGGCCACCCTGATTCTGCGAACGGCCGGCTCCGACGTTGTCGCCGTTGCCGCGGGAGTTTTCCTGTTGCTCGGGACGATTGGCTCTGCGGCTCACATTGATCAGCCGAATCTGTGGTATCGGGGAAACGGGATCGCCGCGCTGGCGCTTGTATTGCTGGCGGGACTCGCCCTCGCGCGGCTGGCGCGTGGCCCGGCATCGGAAGAGGAATCGCCGCCGGAGGCATGATAAGATTCAAAATTCCTTCGGGCGGGATTCGCCTTCTTTTGAATTCTCGGAGGTCTTTCGATGCGGGTAATGGTGACGGGCGCTCACGGATGCATAGGCTCCTGGGTGATGAAGTGCTTGCTGGATCGCGGGATCGATGTCCTGGCTTATGATCTCAGTCCGGATCCGGTCCGCCTTTCGCTGATCGCTTCCCCGGAAATGGTTCGCAAAGTGGTCATAGAGACCGGAGCCATTGAGGATACGGCTCGCATCAAGGCCTTAGTCAAGGACGGCGGTGTTACGCATATCGTGCATCTGGCCGCGGTTTTGATGCCCTATTGTCAAGCCCATCCGGTCGCCGGCGGAATGGCGAATGTGATTGGAACGCTGAATGTCTTTGAAGCCGCCCGTGACGCGGGCCGCCCGGTTCGCGTCGCCTATGCCAGTTCCGCGGCGGTCTGGGGGCCGGGGGAGAGCTACGAGGACCGCGCACTGAACGAAAACGACCCGCTGCGCCCGGCGACCCATTACGGCGTCTTCAAACAGGCCAACGAAGG